>JANNQQ010000235.1:0-12231 GCA_031400835.1 Actinomycetes bacterium
TTCCGCCTCCTCTTCCTGGGACGGCTGACATCGCTCTCGGGCAGCGCAATCGCTCCGATCGCGCTCGCATTCGCGGTACTCCACCTCACCCACTCGGCGACCGACCTCGGGCTCGTGCTTGCCGCCGGGGCAGTGTCACAGGTAATCCTGTTCCTCTTCGGCGGGGTCATCGCCGACCGGTTCCGGCGGAACCGGGTGATGGTGGTGACGGACGTCATCAGCGCTGCAGCCCAGTTTGCGGCGTGTGCGCTCGTGCTCAACGGCTCGGTCGAGATCTGGCATCTCGCGGTGCTAAACGCCATCAGGGGCGGATCGTCCGCCTTCTTTTTCCCGGCCGCGCAAGGCCTGACCCCGCAGACGGTGCCTGATGGTCAGCTGCAGGAGGCGAATGCACTGCTTCGGCTCACGTTCTCGGGAACGAACATCGTCGGCGCATCGCTTGGCGGGATCCTCGTCGCCACGGTCGGGCCGGGGTGGGCGCTCGGATTTGATGGAGTGACATACCTCCTGGGCGCGCTCTTCATCGCGGCGATGCGCGTGCCGTCGACACGGGTTGCCGCGGTCGGATCAACGGTGCTCCGCGAGCTGCGCGAGGGTTGGGACGAGTTCTCGTCGCGCACCTGGCTGTGGACCATCGTCCTCAGCGCAACGATCGCGAACTGCACCATGCAGATCGGCGTAACGGTGCTCGGTCCCTACGTCGCAGAGACAGAGCTCGGCGGAGCGGCGTCGTGGGGATTCATCGCCGGAGCGGCGGGGGTCGGGTTCCTCATCGGAGGGCTGATCGCACTAAGGATCCGGCCGAAGCGACCACTCCTGCTTGCACAGATCGTCGTGCTGCTCGGCGGTTGTTGGATGCTTGGCCTGGCGCTCGGCCTTCCGGTGTGGGCGATAGCCGTCGGCGCAGGGCTCGCCGGGGTTGGCTTCGAGATCTTCGGCGTGTTCTGGGATCTCTCGCTCCAGCAGCACATCCCACGAGATCGGCTCTCGCGGGTGTACTCCTACGACGCGCTCGGTTCATTCGTCGCGATCCCGATCGGTCAGGCGCTCGCAGGCCCGCTCGCCGCCGCGATCGGCGTCACCGAGGCGATCTGGCTCGCGTTTGCGATGTTCATGTTCGGCCAAGCTATGTCGCTCCTCGTCCCCAGCGTCCGGACACTCCGTCGCACAGACATCTCCAGTGACGACGCGCAGCCAGCACTCGAGACGACCTCGTTATGAATCGACTGCGTGCGCCCGGAGATCGTCAAATGATGCGAATTCGAGCGAAGCCACATTCGTGGCCTCGAGAATGACCTGTGGCGCGACGCCTGCCTCAAACGCCTCCTGCCAGCGCGGTGCGCAGAGGCACCAGCGGTCACCGGGCCGTAGCCCCGGAAAGCCCCAGTCCGGGTGCGGCGTGGAGAGGTCGTTGCCCACCGAGGCGCTATACGAAAGGAACTCCTCCGTCATCACGACGCACACACCGTGGACTCCGACATCCTGACCCCCGACGTGGCAGCTCCCGTCCCGGAAGAATCCCGTCAGCGGGTCGAGCGAGCAGGGCACGAGTGCCTCACCGAGCACATTCCTCGAATCGCCATCCCCCATCTATCTCAATCATGCCCAACCGGTGACGAGCCAGCGCCGCCGGCGGAAGCGCAAGCCCATTGTCACGAGACGGACGAGAACGAGCCCGAGCAGCGCGCCCCACACACCGCGGATGCCTAGATCCAGCCAAACGCTGACGCCCAGGAGCAATACGCACGCGCCAAAGGCAACCACCATTGAGGCTGCGAGGTAGAGCCCGTCGCTTGCGCCGATAAGGATCCCGTCGAGCGCGAAGACTGCGCCTCCAAGCGGCTGAAAAAGTGCGAGGAGCGGCCACAGGATCGCGCACTGCGCCAGTACCTCCTGATCGGATGTGAACAGCCGTGGAAGTGGGTAGGTAAGAGCGAGAAGGATCAATGCGAAGGCGGCACCCGTGACCACGGAGAGCGCAATCATGCGCACGCTCGCCTCGTAGGCTCGCTCAGGACGGGCCGCGCCGAGCTCACGACCAACGATGATCTGACCGGCGATCGCGATCGCATCGAGAACGAGCGCAAGGAACAAGAGAAGCTGGAACGAGATCTGATACGCAGCAAGCTCGGCATCGCCAAGGCGTGCGACCACCCCGCCGGCGAGCAGGAAGGCTCCGATGAGCGCAAACGTGCGAACGAAGAGAAACTTGCCCACCGACAGCAAACGCCGTGCAAGCGAGACGACGAGGCTCCGATCGCCGGCCGGAATGCGATTCAGGATCAGAACCACGAATGCGATCCCCATCATCGTTTGCGCAACGGCCGTTCCCCAAGCCGAGCCTTCGATCCCAAGGTCGAGGCCATAGACAAGCCAGACCTCGAGCACGAGGTTGAGAATGTTGCCGGCCAGGAGCACGATGAGCGGCGCGCGCATCGACGACAGACCACGGAGAAAGCCCTGCCCGCCGAGCGCAATGAAGACCGAGGGAATTCCGATCGAAACGATTCGGAGGTACGTCGCAGCCATTCGGGCCGTCTCACCTTTGACGCCGACGAGCTCCACGATTGGCCTTGCAAAAACAGCGAAGACGACTGCGAGTACGCAACCAACCACGAGCGACAGCCACAGCGCTTGCGCACCGAGGCGGAGAGCGGCGTGCTCCTCCCCGGCCCCGGCTGCACGGGCAACCTGCGCCGTCGTCCCGTACTGGAGAAAGTTGAACATCGCGAGCACTCCGAGCACGGTGGCCGCGGCTGCAAGCGCTGCCAGGGGCGCCCGTCCGAGATGGCCCACGATCGCCGTGTCGACGAGGATGTAGAGAGGTTCGGCGGCGAGCGCGCCGAGCGCCGGTAGAGCGAGTCGGGCGATCTCGGAGTCGTGCCGCGAGCGAAGCTTCATTAGAGGCTTGATGTGGATTGCGGGCACGTCTGGATGCGCGCCTGCGCCGGCGGATCGTGCCCCAGACACGCCCCTGAAGCACCCTCAACCCACAGCAACCCTCTAGGTTTCGCGACGCACAACCCGCGCGCCGCTGGACTGCTGAAGCGCCTTGATGACGATCTCGTCGACGTTGACGTGCAACGGCCGCGTGAGCGCAAAGAGGACGCAGTCTGCGACCTCATCCGGTGTGATCGGGTCGAGTCCCTGATACACCGAGTCGGCCTTGTCCTTGTCTCCGTAGAAACGGACGACGGAAAACTCCGTTTCTACGAGACCTGCGTCCACCGTGGTGATCCTGATCGGACGACCGAGCAGATCCTCGCGCAGCGCGTAGACGAAGCCGCGTACACCGAACTTTGCGGTGATGTAGGAGGCGCCGCTCGGGTAGGCCTGCCGTCCGGCGATAGAGCCCATGAACACGATGTGCCCCTCATCACGAATGTGAGGGAGACACAGCCGCGTCACCCGAAGAACACCATCGACGTTCGTGTGCAACACGGCCGCCTCGTCCGCGGCAGTCGATTCCGTAAACGGAGCGCGACCAAGCGCGAGTCCAGCGTTATTGAAGAGAATGTCGATTCCGCCGAGCCCGTCGACCGCAGCTGCAACGAACGCTGCCGCGCTCGCCTCGTCCGTCACATCGAGTGGAAGTGCGAGGTCGGCGTCGATCCGTTCGACCCGGCGGGCTCCACCAGCAACGCGCACCCCCGCGTCTCGGAGCTTGCGCACTGTCGCGGCGCCGATCCCCGACGAGGCTCCAGTGACAACAGCCGTCTTCCCACGTAGATCCATTGGTAGAGCCTCAGTCGTCGGCGAGTTCGACGCGATCGATCGTGATCGGCGTCACTGGACGATCGCGTGTGTCACGGTCGGCACTGGCGATCGCGTCGACGACGTCCAGACCCGATATGACGCGCCCGAAGACCGTGTGCTTTCCATCAAGCCACGAACATGCCTCTGCCGTGACGACGAAGAACTGTGAGCCGTTGGTATTGGGACCCGAGTTCGCCATCGCGAAGGCGCCACGATCGACCCGGTGGTCGTTGAACTCGTCCTCGAACGTGTACCCGGGGCCGCCTGTTCCGTCGCCCCGTGGGCACCCAGCCTGGACCATGAAGTCGGGGATCACCCGATGAAATGTGAGTCCGTCATAGAACCCCTCACCGGCAAGCTTGGTGAAGTTCTCAACTGTTTTTGGTGCCTCGCCCGGATAGAGCTCAAGCTCTATCGCGCCTTCGCTTGTATGGAGGGTTGCGCGTGTCATAGGTGCGACGCTACCGAACTGCGGCGCTTAACGCGCCGCCAACACGTCGACGCCAGATACCCCGCATAGACTCCCTCGGGATGGCGATCGCCGAGCAACCCTCGACGAAACTGCCTGCGGGCGAGTCGTCACTCGAACTCGCACGAAGTTGGCGCACCCTCACCCGCGCCGCCACGGCTGTTGCGCTGCTCACGGCACCGGCCCTCTTTGTGTGGTTCACGAAGCAGAACGACTGGTCGTGGTCCAAGTCGCTTCTGGCGACGCTCGCCGTGGTGATCGTCTTCCGGGGCTTCGTCGACCTCTTCTTCCGACAACTCATCCCATGGCCGAGCCTGTTCGGTGTCGAGAGCGCAGCCCTCCGCGACGAGGATGTCGTCGGAAGGCGACGCGCCTGGTTTTGGCGTTTCTGGTTCAGGATTGCGGTTCTGTTCGTGGTGGTCGTCACGGTGGTCTGGCTCTTTCGCGGCGGCTCATGGCTCGGAACGATCGGGACGATCTTCGACGGGATCGGCGGCGTCCTCAGCTCGCCCACGCTGTGGACGCAGGCGGTTTTCGTGTTCTTCTTGTTCTTTGCGAACTTCGCGATTCTCTTTGGCCCGCTGCTCCTCATGAACATGTCGCAGATGCAGTCGTTCGAGCCGGGCGATGCCGAGTGGGGCGTGAAGCTTGAGGACGTTCGCGGTCAGCTCGAGGCGAAGGAGGAAGTCCGGCGGGTCGTTGATATCTGGCAGTCGGGAGAGCAGTTCGAACGGGCAGGAGGCAAGCGAGAGCGCGGACTCCTCCTCTTTGGCTCACCCGGTACCGGGAAGACAATGCTCGCCAAGGCGATCGCCACAGGGTTCAACTCCCCGTTCATCTCGATGCCAGGCTCGGGGTTCGCGGCAACGTTCATCGGCATCGACGCGATCATCGTGCGGCTTCTGGCACGCCGAGCCAAGAAGCTCGCACGCAAGTGGGGCGGCCAGTGCATCGTCTTCATCGATGAGATCGATGCTGTCGGCATGCGGCGGCAGTCTCTTGGGACGGGCGCTCAGGGGTTCATTCCGTTAGCGGACGGCCTGGGTGCCGAGGAGATCCTGTTCTTTGGCCCCTGGGGCTCCCGCGATCCATCCGGGGATCTGATTGTCGAGAACCGCGCCTGGCGTGAGCGGCTCTTTCTCCAACGCGCCCCCGTGACGTACGGCGTTCCCAGCGGAATGGGTGCCCGCCTGACACAGTTCTACGGTTTTATGTTCCCCGGTGGAATGGGCGGCATGGGGGGAGGGCTTGCGCTCAACCAGCTCCTCGTGGTGATGGATGGCATCGACAACCCGCCGTTCATGAAGCGGACGCTCACGAGCAAGCTCAACACGATCCTTGACGCGAGCTTTGTCATTCCGCGCCGGCTCGGGAAGCTGAAGCTCCGTGTCCCGGCCGCGCGTCCACGCAACGATCAAATCTATTTCATCGGCGCGACCAACGTCCCGATCTCACGGCTCGACCCCGCGCTGATCCGACCCGGCCGGATGGGTCGGCACGTCTGGTTCCGCACGCCGACGAAGGACGACCGGCTGGACATTCTCGACCTCTATATCGGCAAGGTGTCGCACGACCCCGAGCTCGACGAGCCAAAGAGGCGCGATGAGATAGCTCGGATCATGAGTGGCTACTCGCCGGCGATGATCGAGCAAGCCATCTCGATGGCGCTCACGATCGCGCACCACACAGGTCGGACCGCGTTCGCCTGGAATGATCTCGTCGAGGCGGTAACAACGCTCGACGCCGGAACGGCCATCGGTTCCGAGTACGTGCCCCACGAGCGGCGTGCGGTAGCGATCCACGAGGCCGGTCACGCCGTCGCCGGTCACATCTACATGACCGGCAGGGAGTCGACGCGCCTCACGATCAAGAAGCGAGGCGATCAGGGCGTCGGCGGCCACCACTGGATGATCGAGAAGGAAGAGCGGTTGTTCTCGTTCCAGCACGAGATGTTCGAGGACATCATCTGGGGGCTCGGCGCGATGGCCGCCGAACGCGTCATCTATGGCGAGAACTCCAGCGGAGTCGGTGGAGACGTTCAGGGCGTCACGCTGCGGTCGGCACTCATGGTGGGTCGAGCGGCGATGGGCCCCCAGCCGTTCGACATTACGCCGCGCGACGCCGAGACTGACGAGCAGGCACGCAAGCGCATCCTCGACCGGTTCGAGAGGATCGGCATGCAGATTATGAGCCGGTCGGGAGGCGGAGGAGGTCCGTTCGACGCCGACCCGATAGCCGGTGTTCTCGGCGATCCGACCAAGCGGACGGTTGCTGCACAGGTTCTCGGACAGGCGTACGTCACCGCCCACAACCTTGCTGTGCTGAATCGCAGCGCAATCGAGCTGATTGCTGATGCACTCGAGGAGAAGCGCGAGATCATGGGCGATGAGCTCCTGGCACTCCTCGACTCGGCCGGGATCGAGAAGCCCCTCCTCGACTACGCCGACGAGTCGGTATGGCCTCCAATCGAGTTCTCGGTTGCCGTAGGGCGCGGCGGCGCTCGCGCCGAACCTCAGCCAGACACGGCAGCGCCACCTGCGACCGACCCGGGTGCCGTATGAGTAGTGACCTGGCGCGTGCAACCGGGTATCGCAAGAGGTTCGCGAGCGTCTACGTGGCCCTCGCGATCATCGCAGGAGCAGGTATCGGCGCAATGGTCATCCTCGCTGTCTCGCCCGACGCCAGCCCTTCCGTGGCCCCTGCCTGGTCGAAGTTCGCGCCATCCGGGTCGACAGACAGCCGCGCTCGACAGATCGCCGACAAGGTCTCGACGCGATACCGGTTCCCGGGAGGAGCACAGATGGCCGGCGCGATCCCCGGTCCGCTCACCCTTACATCGAGTCAACCTGAGGGCAGCACCCAGATCCTCGTACGGGCAATCGCGATCCAGCCCAACGTGCCAACTGGTGGAGAGTTGAGCGACCGCGACCTGCGGGCTACCGACACGTCCAACAGTCTTCAGTACGTGCTTTGTGGCTACGGCGCGCAGTGCTCGATCGCGAACGGCGCTCCGTCCGACGCTCGCTATCTGTTGCTCCGCCGCGAGGCACTGGAACTTGCGCTTCATACGTTCAAGTACCTCGGGAACATCGAATCCGTCGTCGTCTTTCTTCCACCGCCCCTCATCGACGGTCAGCAGCGGGTGGCTCCATCGGTCGTCTACTTCGAGCGAGATGACTTTGCGACGGAGCTTGAGCAGCCCCTCATCGAGCTGCTCGATCCCAAGACACCAACCGTGGGCGAGGTATCGGACACCGAGGAGGTGGTGGTCAATGAGATCACCCGGCCAAGGCTGTACCAGTTCGGATACGCACAGGCGCAGGACGGTGGAGCGATACTTCTTCTTGACCCGGTGACCACCGCGCCGTAGGGCCACCGGCGATCCCGCGCGCACCGTAGAATCCCTCCGTGTCCACTGCCTTGAGTCCTCGCGCGCGCGGGATCGCGATCGCCGTTCTCGGGATCGGAGCCGCGGTGGTCACGTACGCACTCGTCGGTCGGGGCGAGGACGCACCGCCTGCCACGAGCGTCGATGCCCGACCTGCAATCCCAGCGCAGGCCGTGACACAGGAGGAATTGAAGAATGAGGCGGCATCGCAGACGCGGCCCCTCTACTGGGCTGGCCCACAGAGCGCGACGACATACGAGCTGACGCGCTCGGCAGATGGCGCGACCTACCTCCGCTATCTCACCGGAGGAGCGGCGGTCGGTGACCCCACCTCGAACTTCGTTACGGTCGCGACCTACCCGCAGGCGAACGCGTTCGACGCAGTGACCAAGGCAGCTGACGCCCCCGGCAACACGCGCATCGACCTGGCAGCCGGTGGAGTTGCCGCAACGAGCCCCGATAGACCCTCCAGCGTCTATCTGTCGTACCCTGGCGCGGACTACCAGGTCGAGGTCTATGCGCCGAACGCGGCGACGGCAGTGGCGCTCGTAAAAGGCGGCGACGTGAAGCCGGTCGGCGGGGGAACCCCGATTGCGACGGGCGCGGCGCGCGGACTCAGCCTCACCCAGATCCGCACCCTGGCCAAGACGGAACCAGGCATCTACTGGGCGGGATCACGACCCGGGGTTCTGTACGAGGTGACCCATATCCCCGGTGGTCGTACCTTTGTCCGGTACCTCCCCGCTGGGGTCAAGGTCGGCGACCCGAGAGCGCAGTTCCTGACGGTCGCGACGTATCCGCAGCCGGATGCGCTCTCGCAGGTCAAGGGTGCCGGAAGTCGGCCCGGGGTCACGAAAGTGAAGCTCGAAGGTGGCGGGCTTGCCGTGTTTGATCCGGCGCGCCCCACGAGCGTCTTCGTTGGTTTCCCCGGTATCGACTACCAGATCGAAGTCTTCTCGCCGAGCAAGGGTGAGGCGCGCCGACTCGTCGAGCGTGACCGCATCACTCCCGTGAGCTAGGAGGAACCTCCCTGCTCATCACCTGGGCACTGTTCCCGCTCGTCTTCGGACTGGTGTGTCTCGGGTGCGGCCAGCTTCTCGCTCGAGCCGCAGGGCTGACCCTCCGCGCGGCGCTCCTGATCCCCTGCGGCTTCGCAGTTGTCATTGTGGTCGCCGGCCTTGCCACTGCGACAGCGGGTACAGCTGTGGCTGCGACCCCGCTCGTCGTCGGCATTGCTGTCACGGGGCTTTGCCTCCTCCCACGACGCCGACCCGGAAATGACGCGCGTGCGGCTGCAGCCGTTGGGGTAGTGGTCTTTCTCCTCTTTGGGGCACCGGTATTTCTGTCGGGGGAGCCGACCTTTGCGGGCTACGTGAAGCTCGACGATACGGCGACATTTCTTGCGTTCGCCGACCACGTGCTCGAGCACGGACGCGACCTGTCCTCGCTCAAACCGTCCACGTACGAAGCAACGCTCGCAGTAAACGTTGCGAATGGCTACCCGCTTGGAGCAGTGCTGCCCCTCGGGATCGGGGCGAAGCTCGTCGGCAGCGACCCGGCATGGGTGTGGCAACCGTACATCTCCTTCGTCGCCGCACTACTCGCAATGACGCTCTACGCACTTGCCGCCGGGATCGTGGATGGGCGCCGGCGTCGGGCGGGCGTCGCCGTACTTGGAGCGAGCTCTGCCTTGCTGTACGGATACGCGCTGTGGGGAGGCGTGAAGGAGGTCATCGCCGCTGCGCTTCTTGCTCTGTGCGCGGCCACGCTGACTCACGCCGTTCGGGGTAATCCGCGCGCCGCAATCGTTCCGGCAACCGCCTGCGCGGCCTTTATCGGTGTCATGAGCCTCGGTGGTGCGGTGTGGCTCGCGCCGTTGGCGGTTGCGGCGGTGTTCGTCCCGAAAGCAGGGCGGGCTTGGCGGGCAGCAGTGCTTGCGGTGCTCACGGCTGTGCTCGCGGCTCCCTCGCTCACAGAAGCCGGTTCATTCCTCCGCGGCGACAATGTGACGTCGTTCAGGTCGGCGGAGGAGCTTGGGAATCTCGTACGCCCGCTTCGCGTGCGTCAGGTGCTGGGCATCTGGCCAACCGGAGATTTCAGAGTCGATCCGGCGCACGGTGGGCTTGCTCTTCTCCTGGTGACTGTCGCAGCGGTGGGACTAGCGCTGGGAATTGCACAGGCGATGCGGCGCCGCGCCAACGCGACGCTCCTTCTCGTGAGCGCTGCAACGCTCGGAGCGATCATCTTCGTCACCGCGGGATCGCCCTGGCTCGGCGGAAAGGCGCTTGCAATCGCCTCTCCCATCGCGCTGTTCCTCGCAGGTTGCGGATATGTGTCCCGGATCGGCCGAGGCCGCGCGCGATACTGGCTCGGTGCCTTACTGGTTCTCGTCGGAGGCGTAGCGTGGTCAAACGTACTCGCCTACCGCGAGGTCTGGCTGGCGCCGCACGATCAGCTCGCCGAGCTCGAGGTCATTGGCGAGCGATTCGCCGGACAGGGGCCGGCGCTCATGACCGAGTACCAGCCCTACGGCGCGCGCCACTTCCTCCGACGCCTCGACGCCGAGGGTGCCTCGGAGCTCAGAAGGCGCGCCGTACGACTGCAAAGGGGCGGCGCCCTCGAGAAGGGCCGCTACGCCGACCTCGATGAGTTCATCCTGTCCGAGATCGCAGACCACTACAGACTTCTCGTCCTCCGGCGGTCACCAGTCTCGAGTAGACCATCGTCACGGTACGAACTTGCGTCTCGCGGAGAGTGGTACGACGTCTGGCGACGCGTTGACGGTGTGGTCGTGCGCGATCGGCTGCCACTCGGAGGGCCACTCGATCCACTCGGCGTCGGAGAGTGCGACGCGATTCGGGGACTCGCTCGTTCAGCCAACGCCAGCGGCTCGCTTGGTGTCCCGGCCACAGTCAGTGGTGCCGTACGCGGGTTCAGCGATGTCCCATCCGGGTGGCTTTCGGCGGGTCCGGATTCCGGAATCGTGAGCCCAACGACAGGGGTCGCGTTGGTGACCATCCCGGTGCCTACAGACGGAACCTACGGTGTTTGGGTCGGTGGATCATTCCGCGGAACGCTAAGCGCGAGCGTCGACGGTACCGCGGTTGGATCGCTGGAACCGCATATCAATCAGGTCGGGATGTGGGTGCGCGCGGGCTCGGTATCACTTGCGGCGGGGCAGCACGAGGTCATGATCAAGCTGTCAGGTCATCTCGTGCGGCCGGGTGCCGGCGGGGCGGGGTTCTTTCTCGGCCCGGTCGCGCTCGCGCAGGAGGCGAGCGGCCCGATCGAGACAACTCCGCTCAAGAGTGCTGCCTCGCTCTGTGACAGGCGGCTCGACTGGATTGAGGCGATCGAAAAGTAGGCAGACGGAATGTTGCGTAGGCGCGTCACGACAGGTGACAACGCACACCCCAGAGTTCAGGCTGAAGCCTGGACTCGACCGAACTACGCGGCGCAGATCACCCACGCTGTGGCGGTGCCCGATCCGGCGCCCGTCGCGGGGTCGTACTCCACGCGCCAGCCGGTCGGCGTCGACCCTGCCGTAGCGGGTGTCGGGTGGCTCTCCGTGAGATGCATGGTGACAGACTGCGTGTGGTCGCCACCTCCGCCGGTGGCTCGTTCACCGGCGTTACAGCTGACGGTCGCTACGAACGTCGTCCCTGAAGCCGAGCGGATTGTGACACTCGTCGGCCCGGTCGGCCCAGTAGCACCCGTGGAACCGGCGGGACCCGTCGCGCCGGCAGGTCCAACAGGGCCTTGAGGCCCTGCCGGACCGGTGCTGCCCTGCGGGCCTGTCGCTCCGGTAGAGCCTGTTGCTCCGGTAGGTCCGGTCGCCCCCGTTGCCCCCCGGGCGCCCGTGGGGCCAGTCGGTCCGGCGGGGCCAGTCGGACCTGTGGCGCCCGTGACCCCCTGAGCGCCGGTCGGCCCTTGCGATCCCGTCGTGCCCTGTGCACCGGTCGAACCCTGGGATCCGGTTGTGCCCGACGAGCCGGTCGCGCCACTCGCACCGCTTACTCCCTGGGCACCCGTCGCACCCTGGGTTCCCGTTGCGCCGGTCGGGCCTTGCGCGCCTGCAGGCCCGATCGGACCTTGCGCGCCCGTTGCAGCGGTCGCGCCCGCGGCACCCGTCGCGCCGACGGCGCCCGTAGCACCCGTCGCACCAACGGGGCCTTGCGGACCGGCAGGACCCGTAGCGCCTTGAGCTCCAGTAACGCCCTGGATGCCCTGCGCACCCGTCGAACCTTGAACTCCTGTTGATCCCTGGGCTCCGGTAGCGCCGTTGGTTCCCGTCGCGCCCGTTGCACCATTCGCACCTGTAGCGCCGTTGGTACCTGTCGCACCCTGCGATCCCGTCGCGCCGGTAGCCCCGTTAGAGCCCGTCGCACCCGTTGCTCCGACCGCACCAGTTACACCGTTGCTACCGGTTGCACCCTGGGCACCCGTCGGGCCAACAGCCCCCGCCGGACCAATTGCACCCTGCGCCCCCGTTGCGCCAGCAGCACCCGTCGCACCCTGCGCACCCGTCGCGCCGTTCGCACCCGCAACACCCTGCGCGCCCGTCGCCCCAGTCACCCCCGCCAGACCCTGCGCACCCTGCGCCCCGGTCGCACCCGTC
>JANNQQ010000236.1:0-9561 GCA_031400835.1 Actinomycetes bacterium
GGAGCCGGCCGTGGTGGTGAGCCATCGGCTCTGGCTTCGTCGATGGGGGCGCGACTCGTCGGTGGTGGGCCGGCGGATCACATCGGCTGCCACCGCCATCGCAGCACGCGCGCTCTCGACTACAAGTTGTGGAATGCCGGGATCGAGCGGTCTCTCGACGACCAACGCCACAGCACCAGCGGCGATCGCCTCCGGGGCCAGCTCATGCCCGTCGACGCGTGCGCCGGGGATGCAGA
This sequence comes from Actinomycetes bacterium, assembly GCA_031400835.1. GTDB lineage: Bacteria > Actinomycetota > Thermoleophilia > Gaiellales > Gaiellaceae > Gaiella. Next base: position 237 of record JANNQQ010000236.1, read on the forward strand.
AGAAGAGCGTCCCCTCACTCACGCTGCGCGTGTCGTGGGCCAGGTCGAGAATCTCGACCTGCTGCCGCCCGATCACGTCGCTCGGCGCGAGCGCTGTGATCAGCGTCTCAAGCTCCATGCGGCGCCATTGTACGGGCCTGCGCAGACTGAAGTCTGACTGGGAGGCGCGACCTACTGCGCGCTGCCGCCACCGACGACCAACGAGATGCCCTTCGTCTCGGGCGCATCTGGCGGAACCTCGAGGTACTGCAGCGAGAACCGTGCAATGTCGCGAAAGATCGGCGCGGCCACAACGCCGCCGTAGGCGTCGCCTTGGGGCTCGTCGACCATGACCAGGATCGCGAGCCTCGGATTCTTCGCCGGCACAAGGCCCACGAACGACGCGACGTACTTCTTCACGTACCTGCCGTTCTCGGCTTTCTGTGCGGTACCGGTCTTGCCTGCGACCGTATATCCCGGGATTGCGGCCTCCAAGCCGGTTCCCTCAAGCACCACGCTGCGGAACATCGACATCATGCGGTCGGCCGTTCCCTCCGACACGACCCGACGGCCTGCAGCATGCTTTACGCGCTTGCCACCGATCTTCTCGACCAGGTAAGGACGCGGCAGGATCCCACCGCCGCCGATCGCCGCGTACGCGCTCACCATCTGAAGCGGCGTGACTGCAATCCCCTGCCCAATCGGCACCGTACCGATGGTTGACCCTGACCACTTGTCATACGGAAGCACGATGCCCGCGCTCTCACCGGGATAGTCGATCCCCGTCTGCTTGCCAAAACCAAAACGGTCGATCCAGGACGCCAGCTCTCCGCCGCCAAGCCGGTCGCGGGCGATCGTGATCGTTCCGACGTTGGACGACTCGGAGAGGATCTCCCTCACGGTCATCGACTCCGGGCCACGGACATGCGCTTCGTGAATCACGCGGTCGGCGACCTGGATCGTCGGCTGCAGCCAGAAGGAGGTGAGGGGCGAGACGACGTTGTCCTCGAGCGCCGCAGCGACGGTCACGATCTTGAAGGTCGAGCCGGGCTCGTAGAGATCCGTGACCGCTCGGTTTCTGCGTGCGCCAACCTGGGCGGAACCCGAACGATTCGCGTCGAACGTCGGTGCGTTGGCCATCGCAAGAATCGCACCGGTGCGCGTGTCCATGACAATCGCCGTCGCGCCCTTGGCCCCCCACTGCCTGACCTTCGTGGCGAGCAACTGCTCGGCGGTCGCCTGAATCTGATGATCCAGCGTGAGGACGACGTTCTTGCCCGGGCGCTCTTCGCGCGAGCTCACAACGTCGATCGCCCGCCCGTTCGGATCCCGAACGACGACCTCGAATCCCGGCCTGCCCTTCAGCTGCTTGTTCAGTGACCGCTCGAGTCCTTCGAGCCCTTCATTGTCCGTGCCGGCATACCCGATCACGTGTGCTCCAACGGAGCCCTGCGGATACACCCGCCGCTCCTCGGGGTAGAACCCGAGCCCGGCTAGGCGGAGCTTCTGCAGCGCCGCAGCAGCAACCGGATCGGCCTTGCGCTCGATGTAGACGAATCGACTCGCAGGATCACGAAGGGTCGGGTAGAGCGCGTCGGCGTCGACTCCCAGAGTGCTCGCGGCTTTCACGGCAACGTTTTGGGCGTTGGCCACCAGCTTCGGATCGGCATACACCGTCGTGGCCTGCTCACCAATCGCAAGCGGCTCGCCCGTGCGGTCGTAGATGGTTCCGCGCCCTGCGGGGATCACGATCGTCTCGCGGTGCTGCTTTGAGGCCATCGCCTCAAGCTCGGCCCCACGGATGACCTGGAGCCACACAGCCCGTGCAAAAATGCCGACGAAAAGGATGCCGAAGGCGACGACGAGGAGCCTGATCCTCTTGTCGGCCTGCTTCGAGATCATGGCTTGGGCTGAATGCGAACGTACTCGGTGGTCGTCGGATCGGCCTGCACGAGACCAAGACGCGTGGTCGCCTCTGTCTCGATGCGCCTATGCGACGAGGCGCTGGAAAGCTGAGCCTTGCCGGTCGCAATGTCTGCCTTGAGGTCAGCACGAGTGCTGCTGAGTTGATCGAGCTCGACGTTGAGGCGCAAGACGGCGACGTTGATCGCGACAATTCCGGCGAGACAAGCGCCGACAAAGAGAATCCACGCAACGCCGCCGGTCAACATCCTTCCAGCGGCCACCCGCGGGGCCTTACGGGCCGTTCCACCAGTCGCGCGTGGCCTGACCTCGGCGGCAACGCTCATCAGAGCTTCACCGCCACGCGAAGCTTCGCCGACGCCGAGCGCGGGTTCTCGATCAGTTCGGCAGCTGTCGCCCTTGCCGGCTTCGGCGTCAGGATCCTTGCCTCCGGCTCCTTGCCGCAATTGCAAATGGGGAAGTCGGGCGGACAGATGCACCCCTTGGCCAGGCCCACGAAGAAGCGCTTGACCATCCTGTCCTCAAGCGAGTGGAAGGAGATCACCGCGAGCCGCCCACCCGGGCGAAGCATCTCGAATGCCGCAGGTAGCGCCGACTCGAGCTGGCCGAGCTCGTCGTTGACCGCGATCCGGAGCGCCTGGAAGACGCGCTTGGCTGGATGCCCCTCACCGAAGCGGGCAGGGGTGGGAATCGCCATCTTGATCGTGTCGACGAGTTCGCCGGTACGGGCGAACGGGGTCTCCTCGCGACGCTTGACGATTGCACGTGCAATCGGGCCGGCGAATCGCTCCTCGCCATAGCGCCGGAAGATCTGCGCGAGCTCTCGCTCGTCCCACGTGTTCACGAGCTCTGCGGCCGACGGCTCGGACGTCGGATCCATTCGCATGTCGAGTGGTGCGTCGGTCGCGTACGAGAAACCGCGCTCAGGCCGGTCGACCTGCATCGACGAGATGCCGAGGTCGAGCAGGATCGCGTCAGCCCCGATGTCGTTGGCTGCCAGCTGGCTGAGGACGATCGCAAAGTCGCCCCGCAGGAAGCGGATGTCAAGGTCGCGGGTTGCGGCCTTCAGGCGGTCGAAGTAGCTCCTTGCACCCGGGTCGCGATCGATAGCGACAAGCTTGCCGCGTCCCGCCAGATCGTCAGCGAGAAGTCGGCTGTGCCCACCCGCACCAAAGGTGGCATCGACAACGGTCTCGCCCGGCTGTACGGCGAGAAGCGCGCGGACCTCGTCCGCGAGAACCGGAATGTGGTCAGCGCTTGTCTGCAAGACGTTCGGCAACATCGACTGCTCTCCCTTCGATCCCCTCCAGGCGCTCGGCCCACGCCGGGCGATCCCAGATCTCGAGGTGGTCGTACACACCAGTCACGGTCACATCGCGCCCAAGCGCTGCCCGACGAGCGAGCGTCGGCGGAACCAACACGCGCCCTTGCTTGTCAGGCTCGCAATCGGACATCCCCGCGTAGAAGAACCGGCGGAGATCGCGCGCCTCGCGCGAAAGCGGGTCGAGCTCGGCAAGACGGGACTCAACGTTCACGCGCCATCCCTCGCGGGGGTACACGTCGACCTGGCCTTCGAGGCCGCGCGCGAGCACCACGCCAGCGGCGAACTCGTCCCGGAATCGCGCCGGAATCGTGAGCCTGCCTTTGTCGTCGATCGTGTGCTCGTACTCACCGAAGAACATGAACGCGCTCCATCGTTGTTCCCCACCACGTCATCTCCATTCCCCACTGCACCCCACTTTATACCACTCAACCCCACATTGCAACACCTAGAGCCACATTTCCCCCTTTTGGTGCACGTGGGTCGTCGAGACGCGCGCCCGCGCAGCTGCGAGAGGCTCACTCCATGGGCCGAGCTGTGACCGACATCCCCGTGCGCAGGCCAAAGCCCGCAACGCGCGTTCTCACCTCGACGGGCTACTCCTGACGAACCGTGGAGCGGCCGGATAGCCCGTTACGGGCAGCGGTAGATCGCGGCGTACTGACGAGCCCGCATCAACAACCGACCAACCAGCTAGCCGATCTTCACCCACGGTTTGCGGCCGCCCCAGAAGAGAATGGCCTCCCGACTGGGCTCCACGGGAGTGAGCTGCAGCGCCGCTCCATCGAAGCTCCACCCGAGTGTGTCGATGCAGTTCTCGCCGCAAAACGCCTCACCGTTTGGCGCCTTCTCAGGCCATTGGACGACGAGGACGTTCTCGTCGGCGTTGTACCGGCCGACGAGACGATCCAGCGAGCACTGACAGTCCGTTTGACGGAATGAGATCTTTCCGTCCCGGATCGTCCACGTGTATGTCCCCACCGCCTCCGCGACCTGGTCAGGTGTGAGCGCAGCGTTGACCGCCCGCACGTCCTGCTTCGTGAGTCGGTATCGGTACACCCCTTCCGGCAACACGGAAGGGGTATCGGTGGTCGTGACGACGGGAGTCACCGCCGGTTCATCCTTATCGAGCGCACCTGACGCCCAGGCGATCCCCACCACCGCGACGGCAGTCGCGACACCAACGCCAACGATCACTACAGGAAGCTTCATCTCTGCATGGTGGCAGCCGCTGGAGCGTCATGTCCAGCCAAGGCGGCAGCCGCCTTCAGCGAGCGGGCCTCGCGACGCCGCTGGCTACTCCGTGAGAGCGACCCTCTGCGGCGCCACGCCGCTACCAGTCAGCGCTGCTGCGCCACAGCGGGCAGCGAACGCCACCCCCTCAGCTGGCTCAAGGCCGCAACCAAGCGCAAACGTGAGCCCGGCCATGAACGAGTCGCCTGCGCCGAAAGCGTCGACGATCTTCGCAGGCGGTCGCGCAGCGGTGTAAGGCCCGCCCGGCTGCATCCAGCCACCAAGCGAGCCCGATGTCGTCACGACGAGCTTCGGCTCGGGGTCGAGATCGCCGGAGTGGTAGGCCTCCGCCGCGTCCTCCCCGCTTCGCACGAGTGCATCGAGCTCGATACCGGCTCGCTGCAGCGTCTCGAGCTCGCGTCCAGTGGCGACCAGGATGGGGGAACGACGCGCGGCGACAAGCGCATCGACATCGCCTGCGGTGAAGAACACCGCATCCATGCCGACCAGGTCGGGCCATGGGAACCGTTCGTCGTGCCCTCTCGGATGGAGCTTCGAGCCAACCGTCGTGATCGTTCGCTCCCCGAGTTCGTCGCAGTGGACGAACGCCCAGCGCGTGGGCTCGACGGCGTGTGCCATGTGAACGATCACACCGCTCTCCGTGAGCTCCTCGAGCGAGCGCCTGCCAAGCTCGTCATCGCCGAGCATGGTGAAGAAGTGCGTCTCATCGGCAAGCAGCGCAAGCTGGAGCGCCGCGACGGCCCCTCCCCCACCCACGCCCTCCCAGTCGGTGTGCGAGTGGACGATCTCACCACGCGTAGGGAGTCGCTCGACCTTCGCGAACCGAAGCCACTCGACATGGCCGACGACAGCGACACGCATCGCCCTTGTCTACCACACTTTGACCAGTGAGCCACCTCACCCAAAAGGGGTAGCGAGTCCCCCGTTCGGGGTGCCGAGACTGAGGGAGTGAACGTCGTTCTGTGGTTGAAGGTCGGCTCCGGTGCGGCGCTGTCCGTCTGGGCGCTGCTCATGTTGGCCGCGATCGTCGACCGGTTGCGGTTTGAGCGTCTGGAACGATGCAACCAAGACCGGCGCGACCTCCTCTCGCGTGACCAGCTTGTTCGTCTGGCGAGCGGCGCTGGTGCTAGTGGCGGCGAGTGGCGGCGCGGAGGCGCGCTCGTACGCCTTGTCGAGCGCAGCGACGACCTCTCCGAGACGCTGCTGCGTGACGCGATCCGCGGCTCTGACCCCGAACTGCGCTACGCCGCCGTTACCGCACTCGGAAACGTTGCGGCCGCGAATGACTGGGCCGTCGACCTCCTGCTTGAAGCACTTGCAGAGGGTCGCGAGCGCGCGGCGCGTATCGCTGCCGCGCTCGACCAGGCCGCTCCGAACGCTGGTGCCAGGCTCGTTCCTCTCCTCACACATCCGTCGCCCGTCGTGCGCTTCTGGGTCGTCAGGTTGCTGGCGCGCTATCCCGACCTCCGCCGGCACGCCTCCTCGCTGCGAGAGGATCCCAGCGCTCAGGTGCGCGCTGCTGTACTCGAGACTCTGAGAGCAACGTCCGAGAGACCTGGCGATGCGTCGGCCCTGCGGCTTGCCGTCGATCTCCTCGACGAGAGCCGGCCGACAGTCCGGTTCCAGGCGGTTCGCGCTGTTGCCGAGCTCGGTCGGGGCGCCGTTGCGCCTCTCCTCGTACCGCTGCTTGGTGATCCGTCGTGGTCGGTGCGAAAGCAAACGGAGGAGACGCTCGTTGAGCTCGGTGTGGAAGGCGCGCTGGCCGCCAGAAGTGCGCTCGAAAGCCGAGATCCTGTGATCCTCAACGGAGCAGCTCGCGTCCTTCAGGACACGGGCGTGATCGATGGCCTGGTCGCTGAAGGCGAGCACGAGCTGCTCGCCCGTGTCTTCGCGGCCGGAGATGACAGGGTCCGTGTGACCGCTGAGCTTCGCGCTGAGGCCGCGGCCACGCTGTGACCGTCGAAAGCGCTCTCAGGCTGACCGTGCTCGCCTGTGCAATACACCTGTGCCTGACGTACGGCGCGTACTTCCTCCTGATGATCTCCGGTCTCTACGAGAACGCTCGCCGACAGCGTGAACACGGATCTGTCGACTACGAGACGATGGCACAATCGCGTTTCGCTCCCGGTGTGAGCATCGTGCTCGCCGCCTACAACGAGGCCGCGACAATCGTGCCGTCGATCGAGTCGCTCCTCGCTCTCAACTACCCGATCTTCGAGGTGGTCGTGGTGAACGACGGCTCGAAGGACGAGACGCTCAAGGTGTTGGACGACGCCTTTGGCCTCACCCCGGTCGACCGCTCGACCCGTACCTCGATCCCGAGCGAGTCGATCCGTGCGTTCTACGAATCGCCTTCTGATTCAAGACTCGTGGTGGTCGACAAGGAGAACGGAGGGAAGGCAGACGCTCTCAATGCCGGTCTCAACGCGGCGCGATACCCGTACATCTGCGGTGTCGATGCGGACACCGTGTTTGCCCAAAACGCACTCCTTCGCGCGATGCGGGTGTGCATCGGGGATCCGCAAACCGTGATCGGCGTCACGAGCTACATCGAGGCCGCAGCCGACCCCCAGACGGTGATGGCGACCCCTCCGGGTCAGCGGCCCATCAGCACGCGGCCGCTGCTCGTCGCCTTCCAGACCCTTGACTACCTCAGGGCCTTCTTCAACAACCGCATCGCCTGGTCGCGAAACGACTTCATGCTGTGCGCGATCGGTGCGTTCCAGATCTGGCGACGCGACATCGTCGAGGAGCACGGCGGCTGGTCGCGCGCATTTACGTGCGAGGACATCGAGCTGACGTTCCGGTTGCACGAGAGTCTTCTGCGTCAGGGGCGTCCGTACAAGATCATCTGTCTTCCCGATCCGGTCGGAGCCACTGAGGGACCCGACACGGTTCGCAAGCTCGTCGCGCAGCGAGAACGCTGGCAGCGGGTCACGCTTGAGACGTTTTGGGCGTTTCGGGGCATGTGTTTCAACCCGAGGTACGGGAAGGTCGGAAAGCTCGGAATGCCCTTCTACCTCCTCTCGGAGATTCTCGCACCCGTGTTCGAGGTCGCGACCATTGCAGCGGTGACGCTGGGCATCGTGCTCGGCCTGATCCAGTGGGAGCTGCTCCTCTGGACGACGATCTTCATCGCTCTCGTCAACGGAATCTTCAACGCCGGTGCGATCTTTGCCGTCGATCGACAGGCCCGCGAGTACACCATTACGGGTCTTCTCGCCCTCTTCGTGCTCGCGCCGCTGGAGCTCATCGTCTACCGACCAGTGATGACCTGGGCGCGCCTCAAGGGCACGATCCGGTTCTTTCGGGGCGACAAGGGATGGCACAAGTTCGACCGCAACGCACCAATTGGCGGCACCGCCGGATGAGCCGCCTCGCCGACCAGAAGCTGACCGTCCTGCTTGCCTGGAGTACCGGTTTCGCGCTCACCGTAGGGGCTGCGCGGATAGCGATCGATCACGGCGCCGGGCAGATGGCGTTGATCGTTGCGCTTGTCGGTGCCGCAGGGATGGCGGTGTTTGTCGTAGCCAGGAGCGAGCCTCGCCCGGCGGCCGTGGACGATGACACGGCCCGAACGATCCTCGCCGCATTCCCAGAGGCGGTCATGGCAATGGAGGCCGGAGTCGTAACCGCTGTGAACCGAAAGCTCTGTGCCCTGGTGGGCGCAAACAGAGCTGACCTCCTCGGCATGGGGTCACCGTTCGCCTTTTGGCCACCCGAGCATCGTCATGAGCACGAACGGTGGCTGCGCCGACTGGATGAGGTTGGATCCGTCGAGGGAGAGCTCACGCTCCGGCGGAGTGATGGACAACGTGTCCCCGTCCTTGCCTCAGGGAGCGCGGTGCCTGCGCGACCTGGAGAACCGACGACCCACATTGTCTCCTTCCGCGATATCTCCGAGCGTCGGAGGGTCGAGGATCGGCTTGCCGAGCTTGCCTCACGAGATCCACTGACCGAGCTTCTCAACGAATGGGGCTTCCAGGAGCGGCTCGGCGAGGAGGTGGCCCGTGCCCTCGCAGCCGGTCGCGCGCTCAGCTTGGTGCTCCTTCAGTTCGATGGCCTCGCGACCCAGGGCGACCTTGCTGCTGTGATCGCGCGGTTCCGATCTGACCTGCGCGCCGGTGAGCAGATCAGCCGAACGAACGAGACCGAGCTTGCGTGGATACTCCCTGAGGTCGATGCAACCGGCGCGACGGCAGCGGTCAATCGTGCGCTTGGTCACCTCGCGCGCGCCGCCCGCGACGGGCTCGCCACTCCACAGACCAGCGCGGGCATCTGCGAGCTCGGCAACGCTCCTGACGCAGCCGTTCTGTACGCCTTCGCCGATCGGGCGTTGAAGGCCGCATGCGCCAAGGGTGGTGGAATAGTGACCTACACGCCCGACCTCGCCCGCTCGTCGCTCGCGTAACCTTCGCCGATCTCACAGCCGAGTGGTGTCTCGCGTTACAGGGATGATGAACCTGGTGGCAACTCGGATTCCCCTCTTTGAGGTCTTCTACGACGATCACAAGGTCGAAGTGCTCGCGTTCTTGCGTAAGCGCGTAGGCCACGACCGTGCAGACGATCTCTTTCAGGAGACGTTTCTCAGAGCGCTGCGCGCATACGGTCGCCTTGAGCACGCAGACCATCTGCGCTCATGGGTGCTCACGATCGCTTCCAGGGCCATCATTGATGCGCACCGTCGGGCCGGAGAGTCAACCGTTGAGTTGCCGGAGCTCCAGAGCTCGGACGTGGATGAGCCGCTAGAGACAATCGGCCCGATGGTCGAAGCGCTGCCACACAAGGAACGCGCCGCCGTACTGCTTCGCTATGGCTACGACCTCGACTACGACCAGATTGCACGCG
>JANNQQ010000237.1:0-19558 GCA_031400835.1 Actinomycetes bacterium
ACCGAGTCGGCCCCACCGACGAGCTCAAGAAGCTCGCCAAGCTGCTCGCCAAGCTGCTCACCCGACAACGCGCTCGGTGGTGGGGTGTTGGTCGAGATGGCACAGTTCATCGCAGTCACGGCCGCGAGACACAAACCCAGAGCCTGGTCTACACCTAGCTCGCGGCAGACGGGCCGGTGTCGATGGCCACGCGTTGCGCCGCCAGTCGCTCACGACGATCCTTCGTGTACTCCTGGACGATGATCTGGAGGGACGCGGTCACCGGCACCGCGATGAGGGCCCCGACGACGCCAAGGAGCGCTCCCATCAGGGTCACGCCTGAGATCACGAACAGACCGGAGATGTTGACGGCCTTCCCGTAGATCGTTGGCGAGAGAATATTGTTCTCAAGCTGCTGGTAGACGAGGACCACCACGAGCATGATGATCGCAGCGGTCGTCCCCTGCTCTGCGAACAGGACGATGGTGAGAACGAACCCGGCAAGGGTGGCGCCGATGTTCGGGATCAGGTCGAGCAGCCCGGCGATGATGCCAAGGGCGAGCGCATACTCGGAACCGAGCAGCCACGCGGTCGTCCCCTGGAGCGTGCCCGCAATGAGCGCGATCGTGAGCGCGCCCACCGCCCAGCGCGTGACGGTCTCCGTGATCCGCTCCCACAGCATGACGGCTCGGTCAGCATCCGAGCCGGGCAGAATCGATGCGAGTGCCTTCTGAAGTCGTGGCGCATCGGAAATGAAGAACAGAGCAACGAAGATGAGCGTGAACGCGGCCAGGCCGATCGAGAAGAACTCTCCGGCGAGCCCGAGCGCGGAGGAGACGCCGTCGGGCACGCGGGCCGAGACCGATGCGGCGCCGTCGGAGACGTTGCCAGCTGCCCCCGAATTGCCCACAGACGAGGGCAGATTGTCCTGTACCTCGGCCACGATCTGAGGCAGGTCATGCAACAGATCGATCACCGACCTGACCATGGGAACGAGCAGGATCAGTGCCAGCACAGTGATGGTGATCGTAGAGCCGAGCACGACGATGGTTCCTGCAAGCCCACGACCGAGGCGGGTGTGTCGCATCAACAGCCGTGTGGGGCCTTCGGCCACCAATCCCAGGAAGACACCGACGAACAGAAGCAGAATTGCGTCGGCTACCGTCGCAACCATGTAGCCGAGACCGACAACAAGCGCGGCGACCAGCAGCGTACGGGTCGTAACGGTGACGCTGTGACGGCGTGGCAAGTCGTCCATAGCCGGCGATCCTACTCTCCGTCGGGAGGATCGTCGTCGTGCCTAACCAGTGAGACGTCGGCACCACTGACAACGTGCTTTGCGTCCTTCTTGGCCTGTCTCTTGGTCTTGCGCTCCTCAGACATCTCGGCCGCCTTTGACTTTGCGCCGACGTACGACTCGCCAACGAGTTGCCTACCGCCCGTCCAGCCGAACACCCACACGACGAGGACGAGCGCGAAGCCCATGTTGATGATCGTCGTGATGAGCTGCTGCGAGATCGAGTAGGCGGTCGCGGTCTCCGCATCTGCGTAGTCCTGGAGCGCAACGATGTTCGCGGCCTGGGTCACGCCCACTCCGCCCGGGGTGACGGACACCGTATTCGCGATCGAGCTCGAGCCGACCACCGAAATCACCGAGTCGACCGTTACCGGAATCGAGTAGGCAGCCAGGAACACGCAGATCACGCCGAGCTTCGCCACGTATCCAGCGGTCTGCGGGACGAGTACACGCTTCGCGTACACCGCCGGCTCTGAGAGAATTCTGCCACCGTCTCTGGCCTTGGCCCACAGTCCCTTGATCTTCTGCCAGAGGATGCGACCAAGAAGGATGACGAGGACGACCGCACCGGCGAGGATTCCAAGGACGAGCACCGGATGCTCGTCGACACCACCGAGCGAGGCGTCTATCGAGCCCGGCACGCTGAGGAAGAGGTAGAGGTACACAAGGCCGCCGACGACGGTGTAGAAGATCTTGTGTACGAGATACGCCGCAAGGACACCCGGGAACGTCGAGTTCCTCACGACCGCCAGGAACATGAGCAGCATCACGAAGGTACCGAGGTTTGCCGGCAGGACGTTGTTGAGGGCGACGCCAACCGCATAACACGCAAGCACGGTTCGGTAGGCGACGTTTGCCTCCGGATAGGCGTAGGCAAGGATGCTGCACCACGCGAGCGCGACGAATGCCGTTTGCCCAACCTGCAACAGTGACCCTGCCAGCACGTAGCGCAACGAAATGTCGTTCATCGAGTCCCACAACTCGCCCATCCAGCCGCGCACATCGACGCCCAGCACATTGAGGACGACGACGGTCACGATGACCCCCGCGAGCCACATTGCAACCTTGAGCAGCCGTCGAACCCGCGAGGGATCGTTCAGCGGTGAGACAGCCTCGACGGCACGGCTCACAGCACATCACCGACAGCGATGAGCGCCGGGAGGCGAGAACGAGAAACGATATCGGTCGACGTCTTCACTGGCCGATCCTCGCAGCTTTTGTTCGGCCCGTGGGAGCACATCTCCGGTTCGGTCGAACGGAGCCCACCAGCGACGGCCACAGTCCAAGGTGCGATACTCGGTCGCGGATGAAGAGCTGGGAGCTGGCGTCACTCGCCGCGATCGTGATCGGTTACGCGGCTCTGTCGAGATGGCTTGCGCGCACCGTGCTGACCAGTGCGATCGTATTCGTCACTCTCGGGTTCCTCCTGGGAGACCACCTGATCGGTGCTGTCGAGCTAACCGAAACAAGCGAGACGATCAAGCTCCTCGCCGAGGTTACCCTCGCGCTTGTTCTGTTTCTCGATGCGTCACGCATCGACCTCACGTTGCTCCGTCGCGAGTACGCGGTTCCCGTTCGATTGCTCGTGATCGGGCTGCCGCTCACGATCGTGGCCGGCGCTCTGCTCGCGTTACCGCTCCTTGGCGCGCTCACCATGCTGGAGGTGATCGTGCTGGCAGTCGTGCTCGCCCCGACAGACGCAGCACTCGGTCAGGCGGTCGTCAGCGATCGCCGCGTTCCATCCAGGATCCGCCAGGGGCTGAACGTTGAGAGCGGGCTCAACGACGGCATCTGCGTTCCCCTGCTCCTGATCGCGTTGGCAGTGGCCGAGACGGACGCCCAGACGACCCGATCAGTCCGTGGAGCATTCCAGGTCGTGCTCGAGCAGATTGGCTACGGCATGCTCGGCGGAGCGCTGGCGGCCCTCGTCGGAGCTCTCGCCCTCAACCAGGCGTTGCGTCGTGGTCTCATCGAGCCGGGGTGGCTTCCGGTGATTCCTGCGGCCACCGCAGCCCTGGCTTACGGCCTAGCCTCGCCACTCGGCGGCAGCGGCTTCATCGCCGCCTTCGTGGCGGGGCTCGTCTTCGGTGGGCTCCGCGATCGCTCGACAGGTGAGGTCTCGTCGTTCGTCGACCAGCTCGGAAACCTCTTCGCCGTGGTCACCTTCATCATGTTCGGGGCTGTCATTCTCTGGCCGACTCTTGAGGCGCTCACCTGGGAGATTGCCCTGTATGCCGTGCTCAGCCTCACCGTCGTCCGCATGCTGCCGGTAGTGATCGCGATGTTCGGCACGAACGCCCGACCGCCGACGCTCGCGTTTCTCGGCTGGTTCGGACCGAGGGGCCTAGCGACGATCGTGTTCGCACTGATCGTCCTCGACGACTCAGCGCTCCCCGGCGAGTCGATCATCGTCACGACCGCCTTTGCGACGGTCGCGCTCTCCGTGTTCGCGCACGGACTCACGTCCTTGCTACTGACGAACCGCTATGTCGGCTGGTACGAACGGCACCCGCGAGCTCCGTCGATGGAGAGCGTTCCGGTAGGAGAGCACCCCGCTCGCTTCCCGCTCGTACGACCCGCCGCCTCCGAACCTCCAGCACGCGACTAACCCCGGGCGCGAGATCAGGCGTCACGGCGGTGCAGAGAAAGCGCCACCTACTCGAGCCTGAACAGAGCCGAGTCCTTCTGAGCCTGCTTGGCGACAACAGAGCGGTTGACCGCGTTGACTACCGCACGGAGAGATGCCGTAACAGTCGAGGAATGAATTCCGACGCCCCAAAAGGCATCGTCATCGACATCTGCCTCGACGTAGGCGGCAGCCATCGCATCCTCACCCTTGCCCATCGCATGCTCGTGGTACTCGCGCACATCGATTTCGATGCCGAGACGCTCCTCGAGCGCGTGGACGAAGGCAGCAATCGGCCCGTTACCCTCGCCGCTGATCTCGACCTCCTCGCCATCGATGCGCATTCGCGCGACGAGCCTGTCGCCCGCCTCCTCGCTCGCATGGGTAAACCCGAGAAGCTCATGGGGAGTCGCCTCGCCCACGTAGTTGGCGACGAAAGCGTCCATTAGTTCGTCGGCGGTGAGCTCGCCGCCGCGCGCGTCGGTGATCGCCTGAACCCTGCGCGCAAAGTCGACCTGAAGGCCACGCGGGAGATCGAGGTGGTGCTCGGTCTGCATGAGGTACGCAACCCCGCCTTTGCCCGACTGGGAGTTCACGCGAATGATCGCCTCGTAGCTACGTCCAAGGTCCTTCGGATCGACCGGCAAGTACGGCACGTCCCAGACGTCGGAACCAGCTCGCTCTTGGGCGTCCATTCCCTTTTTGATCGCATCCTGGTGTGACCCCGAGAACGCAGTGTAGACCAGCTCGCCCGCCCACGGATGGCGCGGGTGCACGGGCAACTCGTTGCACTCCTCGACGACTCGCTTTGTCTCGTCGAGGTGCGAGAGATCGAGCTGCGGGTCGACACCTTGTGTGAGCAGGTTCACGGCCAGCGTGATCAGGTCGACGTTGCCTGTCCGCTCACCGTTTCCGAAGAGACATCCCTCGACCCGCTCGGCACCCGCCATCAAGCCAAGCTCCGCAGTGGCAACCGCCGTGCCACGGTCGTTGTGTGGATGAACGGAGAGGATCGCGCTGTCGCGCTTCGAGAAGTTGCGGATGAACCACTCCATGCGGTCGGCGTAGACATTCGGCGGGAACGCTTCGACCGTCGTTGGCAGGTTCACGATCATCTTCGCCTGCTGGGTCGGGCCCCACTCCTCCGCGACCGCCTCGCACACCTGGAGCGCGTACTCGAGCTCGGTGTGGTGAAAGCTCTCGGGTGAGTACTGGAACACGATCTCGGCGTCCGCCATCGCCGCGCGCTCACGACAGAGCGCGGTTCCTCTGACCGCAAGATCCTGGATACCTTGCTCGTCCATTCGAAAGACGACCCGCCGCTGGGTCGTCGAGGTCGAGTTGTAGAGATGCACGATCGCACGGCGCGCGCCCTTCACTGCCTCGAACGTGCGCTCAATGAGCTCGGGGCGCGCCTGCGTCAGCACCGCAATCGTCGTGTCGTCGGGGATGAGACCCTCCTCGACGAGCGAACGGCAGAAGTCGAAGTCGGTCTTTGAGGCCGACGGGAAGCCGACCTCGATCTCCTTGATCCCGAGAGTGACAAGGAGGTCGAAAAATCGCCGCTTGCGTACGGTGTCCATTGGGTTGACGAGCGCCTGATTCCCGTCGCGGAGATCGGTCGAGCACCAGATCGGTGCGCTGTTGAGCACCACGTCCGGCCACGTTCGGTCGGACAGCGCAACCGTGTCATACGGGCGATAGCGGTGAAACGGCATCGGCATTAGACCTTCTCCTCGGTACATGGACAGACTCCTCCCGGCTGTGTGCGGGAGCACGGCGGCTGTATGTGTCCACGCTTCCCCTAGCGGGGAAGGAGGAGAAGGGCGAGCGCGACGAGACCGGTACCGGTCTGGATGGAGGTGAACCGCGCGCGCTGCATCCAGAAGAGCGTAGCCCAAGCCCATGTCGGTTGCGGCCACCACGCCGGTAGCGTGGGACCGTGGAGCAACGGGCCTTTAATGCAGCCGTCAGCGACCTGGTCGCGCGCGACCCGCACTTTGCATCGGTGATCGCCGAGTACGGCGTCCCGCCGATCTGGCGTCGGGAGCCAGGATTTGCGACGCTCGTATTGCTGATTCTCGAGCAGCAGGTGTCCCTTGCTTCCGCGAAGGCAACCTTCGACCGGCTTGCGGCGCTGATCGACGTGGTCGAGCCCGAGCACGTGCTTACCCTCGACGACGGCGCACTCCGCGGGATCGGCTTCAGCCGGCAGAAGACGAGGTACGTGCGGGTGCTCGCAGCCGCTGTGCTTGAGGGCGAGCTCGACCTCGAGGGTCTCGCGACGCTTGAGGAGGACGAGGCGCGCCGCGCCCTCATCGCACTTCCGGGGATCGGGCCTTGGACGGCCGACGTCTACCTCCTCGCGTGCCTTGGAAGCCCCGATGTCTGGCCCGTCGGAGACGTGGCGCTTCAGGCCGCGGCGCAACGCGTGAAGGGCCTTGATGCGCGACCAACCGCGGCCGAGTTGGATGTGATCGGCGAAGCGTGGCGACCGTTTCGCTCGGTTGCCGCGCAGCTCCTCTGGCATCGCTATCTGGGCGACGCCGGCAGGCTCTGACTCCGTCTGCCGAGTCGCGCTCGCTATGCCCTCGAACTCAACGCCTTGCCAACAGCGGCAACGTGGCGGTGATCGGTGCCGCAACAGCCGCCCACCACGCGCAAGTTGGGGAGAAGCGCAACGAGCTCTTGGTATCGGGCTCCAAGATCCGCCGGGTCGCCGTCGTCGAGCTCCACGGCCTCGTCGAGCTCGGCGTGGCTCAGCGTCGAAGCGTTGGCGCGGATGCCAACTACCCGCCCAAGCCAGGCCTCACCCGAGGCCGCGCGAAGCTCTTCCTCGAAATGCGTCGGGTGCGCGCAGTTCACCATGAAGTACGCCGGGGCGCTGGACGTTGCCGCGTCGACATCCTGGATCGCGTCACCGAGACTCTGACCGCTTGGCAACCGTCCGTCCGTCTCGACGGTGAACGACACCACTAGAGGCATGCCAACCGTCCTGGCGGCTCGGCATACACCGATCGCCTCGCCTGCATGCGTCATGGTCAACACGGTCACGAGGTCGGCTCCGGCTGCCGCAAAGGACGCGATCTGCGGGGAGTGGTACTTCTCAGCCTCCTCGGGTGACAGAAGCTCCCTTGGGTCATACCCATCCCCACGAGGCCCAAGCTGCCCGCTGATGAGGATGGGGAGACCGCGGTCACCGCTCTCCTCACGGATCTCGCGAAGCAGCCCAACAGCGTCGCGCTGGACACGCTCGAGGTCGTCAATCGAGTATCCGAGCTTGGCGCCCCAGTCTGAGCTCGCCCGCCAGGTAGGAGTGTCGAGTATCACCCCGACGCCCTGCTCTCTCCCAACCTCCACGTACGTTCGGTAGTAGGCCCGCAGCGCAGCCTGCCCTTCGTCGGAGTCGAGGAGGGTGAAGGCGGCAAAGAACGGCAACTCGAAGCCGTTATGGAAGATCAGCGTCGTCTCCAGCCCACCGTCGGTGATGAACGAGCCGCGGTCGAGCCACGATTGCGCATCAGGTGTCACCATTTTGAACCTCCTACCGGGACGATCGAGGACGCCAACCAGCGTATACATCGTGGTCGGGCCTATCGCTGACGCAGGGAGCCTCTCACCCACCCGGCCCACTTCAGAGCCGTCGAGAGTTCATCATGACGTAAGCGGTAGGCCAGCCGGGGCATGTCAGACTCCACCCCATTCGTCAAGGGAGGAACAGATGGCCTTCGAAGAACTGAAGCAGCGCCACGCAGCAATGTGGGGCGCAGGCCCGTTCGAGCGGATTGCACCAACGCTCGAGGGCATGCACGAAACCGTGATCGACGCCGTCGACGCGCAACCAGGTGATGACTGGCTCGACGTGGGCTGTGGCACCGGTGAGCTCGCGTTCCTCGCGAGCGGAACGGGCGCGACGATCCGGGGCGCGGACCTCTCTCCCGTGCTGGTCGAGACAGCGAAGCGACAGGCTGCAGAGCGCGGCCTCGCGCTGGAGTTCGAGGTTGCGGACTGCGAAGCGCTCCCCTACGGCGACGCGAGCTACGACATCGTCACGTCATCGGTCGGCGCGATCTTCGCTCCCGACCATCCGCGCGTCGCCCACGAGCTTGCTCGCGTTCTTCGTCCGGGCGGCAGGCTCGCACTCAGCGCCTGGACGGCGGAAGGGCCGATCGGCAACTTTTTCCGGCTCATTGGCAAGTACGCGCCACCTCCGGTGGAGGGAGCCGGAAACGCAATGGCGTGGAGCGACGAGTCGTACTGCGAGGGACTTCTCGGCGACGCCTTCGAGCTCACCTTCTCGCACCACGACATTCCGTGGACGGCCGAGTCCGCCGAGGAGATGTGGACGGAGATGTCCGAGGCGTTCGGGCCGATCGTCGTGCTGCTTCGCAATCTCGACGCCGAGGCTGCGGCGTCCTTCCGGCGGGAGTTGACCGACCTCTTCGGTCAACTCCAGACCGAGGACGGCGTCGCCATCCCAAGGCCCTTCCTGCTCATCTTCGGGAAGAGGCGCTAGGCGGAGTCGAGCGCCTCGTTGACCAGCCTGTCGGCGAGCACGTTGTGCTCGCGACGGACGTGGGTATACGTGACCACCCCGACCTCGCGCGCCGCTCTCGACGCTTCGAGGTGGAGTTGTCGCAAGTCGGTGTTCTTGACCCGATACTCGCCTCGCATCTGTTTGACCATGAGCTCCGAATCGGAGACCACCTCAAGCTCAGCGACCCCGAGCTCAACCGCCCGGCGGAGCCCTGCAACAAGGGCGCTGTACTCCGCAACGTTGTTCGTCGCGACTCCGATCGCCACGCCTTGTGCGTCGAGGACCGTGCCGTCGTCGGACTCGAGCACGAAAGCGTAGGCGGCAGGTCCCGGGTTTCCGCGCGCGCCCCCGTCGGTAAGCAACCTCGTCTTCACCACACGCCCCTCGAGAAATGACCCGCAAGCACAGGGGTCGACGCCTCACCCGTGCTGTTCGTCCCTCTCATCGCTGCGACTCTATCCATCGTCCTGGCTGGCCAGAAGCGTCGATGAATCAGCTTTCACTCGCGCCGACCCCCCTTCTGCTGATTGGATGCAGGTGTGCACCGTGCCAACCAGGAGGAAGCGACGTGACCGCGCTCGAGGAACCACAGGCGAAACAGTTCATCCGGCCAGATGGCCACGAGAAGGTCACGGGGGCCGGGCGATACACCGCCGACCTCAACCGAACAGGGCAGCTACACGCCGCCTTCCGGTACGCCGACCACACGCACGCCCGGATCTTGCGCGTCGACGCCACAAAGGCGCGCGCACTTGCTGGCGTTCTTGCCGTGCTCACGCACGAGGATGTCCCCGACGTGCTCTACGGCGGGATGGTGCAAGACCGGCGGCTCTTCGCGAAAGAGGCAGTGCGCTTCGAGGGTGACATCGTCGCTGGCGTCGCCGCCATGACCCCGGAGATCGCGCGCGCCGCAGCGGCGCTCGTCGAGGTCGACTACGAGCCGCTCCCTGCCGTCAGCAACTTTGATGCAGCGACCGAGCCGGGAGCCCAGCTCGTCCACGAGAACTGGGCAGGCTATGAGGGCGACGAAGACATGGGCCGAGACGGGAACACGCTCGGGTATTCGACGATCGTGAACGGCGACGCAGCCGCGGCGATGGCTGCCGCCGACATCGTCGTCAAGAGCCGCTTCACCACCGACCCGGTGCAGGGTGTCCCGATCGAGCCGCGCGCCATCGTCGCCGAATGGCATGGCGACGAGGTCACTGTGTGGACGTCGACGCAGGTCCCGTACGCGGCGCGCGCTGGTGTCGCCCGCACGCTGCAGCTGCCCGAATCGCATGTCCGCGTGATCGTCCCGCTCCTCGGCGGCGGCTTCGGAGCGAAATGCGACTTCCACTTCGAGGGTCACGTGGCCGCCCTGGCCAAAGCCTCCGGGCGGCCGGTGAAGCTCGTCTTCACCCGCCACGAGGAGTTCTTCGCGGTCGGACATCGGCGTGAGGGGATGGTCATCGAGTTCGAGACCGGCGCCCGGAAGGACGGCACTCTCATGGCACGGCGCGCTCGGCTCGTGCTCGACAGCGGTGCGTACTGCGGCGAGGGTGGGTTCTTTGCGCAGATGGCTGCGATGCACGCCATCGGGCCTTACGTGATCGAGACGACCGACATCCACTCGTATCTCAACTACTCGAACAACCAGCCGTCGTCCTCGATCCGAGCCCCGACCGCACCCCAGGTGTGCTGGGCGCTCGAGCAGCATATGGATGAGCTCGCCGAGGCGCTCGAGATCGATCCGGTCGAGCTACGGCGGAAGACCCTCATCGAGAACGGGTCGACCACGCCGACGGGCCAGGTGCTCGAGCGGATCGCGATGAAGGAGACCCTCGAGAAAGCCCTCGAGCTGATCGGGTACGGCCAGGAGCTCCCCGACGACGAAGGCATCGGTGTCGCGTGTGGTTGGTGGCCGTGCTTCGCTGCGAACTCGGGCGCGTACGTCAAGCTCAACCCCGACGGGACGGGCACGATCATCACAGGGGCGCAAGAGAACGGCACCGGGTCGGTGATGGCAATGCCGAAGTACGCGGCGGCCGAGCTTGGAATGCAGCCCACCGACTTCACGATGCTCTATCAGGACACCGCAGCGGCACCATGGGATATGGGCTCCTGTGGCTCGCAGACGACGTTCAACAGCGGACGCGCAGTGATCGCCGCCGCCGTCGATGTCCGCGAGCAGCTCCTCGACGCCGCTGCGGAGGAGCTTGAGGCCGCACGCGAGGATCTCGAGCTTGCTGAGGGCTCTGTCCGCGTGAAGGGCTCACCCGACAAGGCGGTCACGATCGCTTCACTCGCCGGTGGCGGAACCATTCACGGCAAGGGGTCAGGCGACCTCCCTGAGTCACCACCCGTCGCGCCGGCAGAAGGGTGCGTTGGGCGGATGGGGCTCGAGTCGTTCCTCGCTCCGCAGTTGATCGCCCACGCAGTGCGCGTAAAGGTCGACCGCGACACGGGAGTCGTTCGCGTCGTCCAGGTCGCCGCCGCCCACGACTGCGGCGTCATTCTCAACCGCATCGGCGCCGACGGGCAGGTCTACGGCGGCGTAGTGATGGGGCTCGGGCAGGCGCTCACCGAGGGCACCCAGCTCGATGCTGAGGGCAGACAGCGGAACCCGCACCTTCTCGACTACAAGCTGCTCACCGCCTCTGATGTGCCGCGCATCGACATCGCCTGGATCGAGACAGACACGCCGAATGCCGGCCCAAAGGGCTCCAAGGGCGTCGGTGAGCCGCCCTGTGTCCCCACCGCAGGGGCGGTGGCAAACGCGATCTCCAACGTGATTGGCGCGCGTGTCCGCGAGCTACCAATGACACCTGAGCGGGTCTGGGATGCGGCCCAAAGCGCAGGAGGTGCATCGTGAACTTCGCGACCGTCACCACTGTCGACGAGGCTATTGCGGCGATCGCGGGCGGTGCGAGGCCCGTCGCAGGCGGAACCGATCTCGTGGTCGGCTCACGGCAGGGCAAGTCGCCTCTGCCCTCCTCGCTCGTAGCGATCCACCGAATCGACGAGCTCCGCGGGATCGACGAGGGCAACGACATCGTTCGGCTTGGCGCGCTCGTAACGCACGCCGAGATCGTCGCGCACCCAGCAATTCGCGGCCGGCTCACCGCGCTTGCCGATGCCTCGGCAATCGTCGGCTCGCACGCGACACGCGCACACGGCACGATCGGCGGCAACGTCATGAACGCGTCCCCCGCAATGGAGAGCGGCGGTCCGCTTATCTGCTTCGGCGCCACCGCGACGCTTCGCTCGGGGTCGGGGACTCGCTGGGTGGCGGTCGAGGATCTCTTTACCGGCCCCGGCGCGACGAGCGCCCACGGCGACGAACTGCTTGTGTCGATCGACATTCCCGAGCCGAACCCAGGCTCGGGCAGCTGCTACGTCCGCCTTGAGTACCGCAAGCAGATGGAGATCGCAGTGGTTGGAGCAAGCGCGCTGGTCACGCTCGACGGCGACACGATCACCGAAGCGCGGGTCACGATCACCGCTCTCGCACCAACGATCCGACGTGTCGCCGCGGCCGAAGCGGCGCTCATCGGCTCCGACGGCGGCGACGCTGCAGTCGCGGCCGCAGCAGCTGCAACGGCGGCCGCTGCAACTCCCATCTCCGATGTTCGCGCGTCCGAGCGCTACCGTCGCGCGATGGCCGAGGTAATGGCCAGTCGTGCAATAGGTGCCGCACTCGTCCGCGCGCGCGGCGGCGATGTACTGATCCCTGCCAGCCCTGCCCTGCATGGAGGACTCTCGTGAAGGTGCCCGTCACTCTTGCCGTCAACGGCATCTCCTATCCGCTCGACCTCGACCCCAGCACAAGCCTCCTCACAGCCGTCCGAGACGCCGTTGGGCTCACCGGCTCGAAGGAAGGTTGCGACGACTCCGAATGCGGCGCCTGCATGATGCTCCTCGACGGCAAGCCCGTGAACGCGTGCTCGTACCTCGCGCTTCAGGCCGAGGGCTCGACGGTGACGACGATCGAGGGGCTCGCAACCGACGGTCAGCTGAGTGCCCTCCAGACTGCCTTTCTCGCCGAGGGTGGCGTCCAGTGTGGGTTCTGTACCCCGGGCATGCTCATCTCCGCCACCGCTCTGCTCGCGGACAACTCCTCGCCCACCGAGGACGAGGTGCGGATCGCGCTCTCGGGGAACCTTTGTCGCTGCACCGGTTATGACGGCATCGTCAGGGCCGTCGTGTCGGTCGCCAGCGCGAGCTAGACGTGTCGGTCTCTGGAGGACGCGAACCTCACCGGCACGTAGACTCGAGCCCACGATGACTACGTGGGGTGTCGATTCCGAGTATGGCCGGCTGAACGATGTGCTCCTTTGCCGGCCTGACAACTTCCGCTGGTTGCCGACGAGCTCGATCTCGAAGGCAACCCTTGCATCGGGCGCAGTCTTCGATCACGACCTTGCCATGCGCCAACACGCCGAGATGGTCGCCGCGTTCGAGGACGCGGGCGTCACCGTCCACTACCTCGACCCGGACCCAGCGCTGCCGTACCAGGTGTACGCGCGCGACTCGAGCGTCATGACCGCGAAAGGTGCGGTCGTCACGCAGATGGCGCAGTGGTGGCGCCGGGGAGAGTATGCGCCGGTCATCAGCTTCTACCAGTCCAACAGCATTCCGATCTTCGGGATGGTCACGGCCGGTTCATTCGAGGGCGGCGACTTCGATGTGATCGAGCCGGGCGCCGTGCTCATCGGCTACTGCGGGGAGCGGACGCAGGAGCAGTCGGCCCGCCAGGTGGGATCGTGGCTCGAGGCGGAGGGCTGGGAGGTCATGCTGGAGCCGATCCCGGAGCACTACGTCCACATCGACCTGATGGTCTGCATGCTTGCGCCGAAGCTCGCTGCCGTGTGTCCGGATACGACGTCGGACCGTGTGCTCGATTGGCTCCGAGGCAAGGGCATCGAGCTGATTGACGTGAGCTATCGCGACACGATGTTGCTCGGCTGCAACGTCGTGTCACTAGGCGACGAGCGGGTGATCTCGACCGCGCAGTCGACCGACCTGAACGCGAAGCTACGCGCACGAGGGTTCACCGTCTACGACCCCGACGTGACGATGTTCACGCTGGGTGGGGGTGGAGTGCACTGCATGTGTCAGGCGTTGAGCAGGGATCTCGCCTGATCCACTAGGTGCGCACGAACGGGTCGTGCTTCGAGCAATCAGCTAGCCGCGCAAAGCGAGATACGCGTCGGTGATCTCGACGAGCCGGGAGCGATCGAAGCTCCCCGCGTGCCCGCCGTGGACGACGGAAGCGGGATGCTCGCGGAGACGGCGCATCGTCACGAGGTAGGTCGAGATATCGGAATCGGGCAGCGTGTCCACGAGGACGTCGTCATAGACAGCGTCACCCGCAACAAGCGTTCCCGTCGCCTCTTCCCACAGTCCGATCGACCCCGGCGAATGACCCGGGAGATGGAGCACCTCGAAGGTCCTGTCGCCCAGATCGATGCGGTCGCCCTCGCCGACCAGGCGCGTTGGGGCAGCCGGAAGAATGCGGTGCTTCGAGGGATCGAACCCCGGAAACGGCAGCGCGTCGACCAGAACCTCTGGCACAGGCCAGTCCTCGCTAAGGGCAGCGAGAACGCCGGGATCCCACCGATCCGTGGTGAGCGCTACCGAGGGTTGCGGATCTGCGAGTGACGATGCCTCGGCCGGGTGTGCGAATCGCTCGTCGAACTCGTGCAACCCACCGACGTGATCGAAGTGCGAGTGCGTCGCGACAGCGATGACCGGGCGAGCGGGGTCACGCCCTAGACGCTCGAGCTCGGGGGCGAACGGCGCGATCCCGCAGCCGGTGTCGACGACGAGATCGACCTCGCTGCCGGCGATCCAGAACGCGTTCGCTTGAAGCCATTCATTGACCTGAGGCTCCCAGAGCCGCACGACTCCATCGGCAAGCTGTTCCGAGGCGAACCAGCGTGCGGCGACGTCGAGCGTCATCCTCGGCCGCCGGCACGAAGCCGAGCGCGCCGCCACCGCTCGGTGTCAGACACATCGTTGAACGTGAAGACGTGAAATCCCGCGAGCTTGCGCTCTGGATCCGTGAGGAGCGACCCCAGCCCGTCGATCAGCGGGTCGGGGCTGAACCCACCGTGAAGAAACCGCGAAGCAAACGAGCCATTCTTTCGCAGGAAGCGCATTGATTCGCCGATGCCGATGCGCGCTGAAACGCGTACGAGCTTTGCGCGCGACACTGCCCCTGGCACCCCAACGTAGATTGGAAGACGCGTTCCCCGTCCCCACACGGCCTCGACCCAACTGGCTGTCACCTTCGGGTCGAAGCACACCTGGCTCGCAATGTAGGTCGCGTGGCGCGCTTTCTCGTACATCACCGCGATCGTCGTCGCGTCGTCGATCGACGGGTGGCTCTCCGGGTAGCCGGTGATGCCAACCTCCGCGAATGGATGTCCGATCTCGCTCATCGCCTCAAGCAGCGGCGCCGCGCCCTCGAACGGGCCGGCGGGGTGTTGAGCATCACCGGCGACAACAAACACGTCGCGAATTCCCATCGCAGCGGCCTGCGCGATCAGCTCCGCCAGCCGGGCATGGCTCTCGACGAGACGAGCCGAGAGGTGAGGGACAACGGTATACCCGGCTCCGACCAGGCGGCCGACGAGGTCAAAGGTCGCCTCGATCCCCTTGGTCGGCGACGCCGTCACGGTCAAGGTGACCTCGCGTGGAACGTGCTCGAGCACCTGCTCCTCGATACCGTCGAGTGGAAGCACCTCGAACCGTGACCGCTCCACAAGGGCGGCGATCGCCTCATCACGTCGGGTGTGAGCTGCGATGCTCATAAGGCCGCTAGACGTTCGAGTCCGGGAACGATGCCTTCTTCCGCTCGATCCACTCTCTCAGTTCCTCATCAACCGCATCATCGATAGGTGGCGGCTCGTATTCGGCGAGCAGCTTCTTCCACGTCGCGTTTGCGCGCTCGGCCGCATCCTGCGCGCCCTCCGCCTCCCACCGCTCGAAGCTCTCGTTGTCGGAGGTCGTAGAGCGGTAGAACGCCGTCTCGAAGTTCGCAAGCGTGTGAGCGTGGCCAAGGAAGTGCGTCCCCGGCTCGTTCGTGAGAAAGGCATCGAGCGCCTGCCCGTTCGGACTCATGTCCACTCCGCTGGCGAACGCATGCCACATGCCAAGCTGATCCGCGTCGAGGATGAACTTCTCGTATCCCATCGCAAGTCCGCCTTCAAGCCAACCGGCAGCGTGCAACACGAAGTTGACCCCGCCGAGGAGAGTGGGTTGCATCGTGTTCGCCGACTCGTATGCCGCCTGAGCGTCAGCGATCTTCGAGGCTGTGAGCGCGCCACCTGAGCGAAACGGCACGCGAAGCCTCCGCGCAAGCGCCGCCATGACGTACAGGACAAGCGCTGGCTCGGGAGTCCCGAACGTTGGCGCGCCCGACTGCATCGACATCGACGATGCGAAGGATCCGAGGACGACCGGTGAGCCAGGGCGCACCAGTTGGACGTAGGCCATTCCCGCCATCGACTCTGCGAGTGTTTGAGCACACGTCGCGGCGACGGTTGACGGACTCATTGCTCCGGCGAGAATGAATGGCGTCATCATCACGGCCTGCCGCGCCTCGGCGTACGCACGAGCGGCGCCGAGCATGGTCGCGTCCCATACGAGCGGCGAGTTCGCGTTGATGAGGCTGAACAGCACCGTGTCCTGCTCCAACACGTCGGCACCAAACAGAATCCGCGCCATCTCCACCGTGTCGCGAGCGCGATCGGGGTGCGTCACCGAGCCCATGAACGGCTTGTCGGAGTAGCGCATGTGCGCGTAGACCATGTCGAGATGGCGCTTGTTGACCGGCAGGTCGACTGGCTCACAGACGGTGCCGCCAGAATGATGGAGCCACGGCGTCAGATAGGTGAGCTTCACAAAGTTGCGGAAGTCCTCAATCGTTCCGTAGCGTCGTCCGTTGTCGAGGTCGCGCACGAACGGCGAGCCATAGGCAGGGGCGAAGATAGTGTTCTGCCCGCCGAACACGACGTTGTTGGTCGGGTTGCGCGCAAGCTGCGTGAACTCAGCCGGCGCGGTTGCCTGCACGAGCGAGCGACAGAGCCCACGCGGGAATCGCACCCGCTCACCGTCGACCTGAGCGCCAGCCCCGGCGTACAGCGCGAGCGCATCAGGGGCGCCATGAACCTCGATACCCACCAGCTCGAGGATCGTGTCGGCGTTCTCTTCGATTGTGGCGATGCCCTCCTCGGAGAGCACCTCGAACGGCGTCAGCGCGCGCGTGAGGAACGGTACGCGCTCGACTGCAGAGGCAAGCCGCGCGGCTTGCCTCCCAGCGCGACCTCCCGTCCGACGACCAGTTCGGGACTCACTCATGTGGGGCTCCTCTCGGAGGCTACGGCCTGACCGCTCCGACGGCGGCCGGCACGCTCAGGCCGCTCGGCGACCTTCCGTGCGGGCAGCGTGACCGTTGCGGCAAGGCGGAGATACGGGTCGGTGTCGTGCGGGATCGCCATCGCGTTGACGAAATGCTCCTGGAACCGTGGCTCGATCGCAGTCTCGATCTTCTCGACCCTACGCACCACGCCCTCGATCTCTGCACGCGCTGAGCGATCCAGAAGTGCGATCCTCGCGCCCGTGCCAGCGGCGTTGCCAGCCGAAGTGACATGCTTCGGGTCGCAGTCCGGGACGAGGCCAAGGATCAGCGCGTGGACAGGATCAATGTGACTGCCGAAGGCTCCTGCGAGGCGGATCCTGTCGACGCTCTCGACCCCGTAGTGCTCCATCAACAGCGTGCAGCCCGCATGCAGCGCGGCCTTGGCAAGCTGGATCTGGCGGATGTCGTTCTGCGTGAGGGTCAGTTCAGGCTCGCCTGCGTGGAGGACGTACGAGAAGGTGCGGCCATCGGGGACAATGCGAGGCGTCCGACTGGCGAGTGAGCCATCGATCGTGCCGTCGGTCGCGATCACTCCCGCGAGGTGCAACTCGGCGAGCGCCTCGATGATCCCCGAGCCGCAGACCCCAGTGACCAAGGTTCCCGCGAACCCAGGCTCGTCTGACCAGTGCTCGCCGCCGATGACTCGCACACGAGGCTCGAGCGTCTCAGGATCAATCCGCACCCGCTCGATCGCGCCAGGCGCAGCACGCTGGCCACAGGAGATCTGCGCGCCCTCGAAGGCAGGCCCTGTGGGGCTTGAGGCTGCGAGCAACCGCTCACGGTTCCCGAGAACGATCTCGGCGTTGGTGCCGACATCAACGATCAGGTTCACCTCGTCGGCCGTGTGCGGCGCCTCGGAGAGGATGACACCCGCAGTGTCGGCGCCGACGTGCCCTGCGATGCACGGAAGGATGTACGCGCGTCCTCCCTCATTGATCGGCAGTCCAAGCTCCCGTGCTGGCATGCGGATGGCCTCGTCAACCGCGAGTGCAAACGGCGCGCCGCCAAGCTCGGTGGGATCGATGCCAAGTACGAGATGGTGCATCACCGGGTTCCCGACGAGCACCACCTCGAGAATGTCGTTGCGTTCTATCGCGGCATCAGTCGCGAGCTCGGCAGTGAGCTTGGCCAGACAGCCCCGAATCGTGCGCGTCAGCTCCTTCTCGGAGCCCGGATTCATCATCACGTACGAGACGCGACTCATGAGATCCTCGCCAAATCGGATCTGCGGGTTCATCACGCCGACCGAGCCGAGAACCTCACCCGTATGCAGGTCGCAGAGATGTCCTGCCACCGTTGTCGACCCGATGTCGAAGGCGATGCCGTACGCGGCCTCGTGGTATCCGGGCCAAAGCGCAGTGACCGCCTGCCCGTCGTGTACGGCCACGGTGACGCTCCACGGCGAGGCGTCTAGTGACGGCCTGTGACGCGCGCGGAGTGCCTGCTGAAGTCCAACAACGACGTGCGGATCGACACTGAGGTTTGAAAGTCCCCACTCACGTTCAAGCGCCTCGCGAAGACGCGTGAGATCGCTTGTCGAGGTGCCAAGATCGGGCTCCTCTACCTCGACGAGGTACAGCCGGACAACCGGATCGACGTCGATCGGGTGTGCGTCGGCCTCCTTACGCACGACCTGACGATGCACCTGACTCTCCGGCGGAACATCAATCACCACGTCGGCTGCGATCGTGGCCGTGCAACCGAGACGGCGTTCGGCTACGAGCGTTCTCTCGCCCGCGTACCTCTCCTCCACGCCAGTGACAGGCGACAGCGACTCGGGGCCGCATGAGATTCCGTGCTTTGCATGCTCGCCCGTGCTCACGGCGATCTGACAGCGACCGCAGATCCCGCGACCGCCGCAGACCGAGTCGAGGTCGACGCCGAGCCGACGTGCAGCCTCGAGCACAGTCGTTCCAGGCGGAACGGTGCCACGCCGTCCCGACGGGGTGAAGACGACGCGTGCCTCGGTGGCACTCACGCGGTTGAGCTCTCCCCCGCGCCACGGCGCCGCGCGTCGCGCCCGCCACGCCGACCCGTCGTGGCGCCCGCACCACCGTTTTCGCCATGACGCGCGATCCACGAGGCGCAATGCGGGTCATTGCCCATCATGACGTCCGCCGCCTTCACGGCAAGCAACATCTCGGCGTGCAGCGGGCTCGTGATCGCACTCGTTAGACCCGACGCGATTGCCATCGGGAGAAAGGCTGCGTTGAGTCCCGTGCGGTTCGGAAGTCCAAAGCTGACGTTGGACGCGCCACAGGTCGTGTTGACCCGCAGCTCGTCCTGAAGCCTGCGCACGAGCCGAAACACCTGCCGGCCGGCCGTCCCCATCGCCCCGATCGGCATCACCAGCGGGTCGACGATGATGTCCTCCCGCTTGATGCCGTAGTCCTCAGCGCGGGAGACGATCTTGCGGGCGACCTCGAAGCGCACGTCGGGATCCTCAGAGATCCCGGTCTCGTCGTTGGAGATAGCGACCACTGCTGCACCGTGCTTTGCAACCAGCGGGAGCACCCGTTCCATCTGTTCGTCCTCGCCGGACACCGAGTTGACGAGCGCCTTCCCCTGGTACACCGAAAGACCAGCTTCGAGCGCTTCAACTATCGAGGAGTTGGTGTTTGCGGCGATGGGGCTGTTCGATGCGCCGGAGAAGCCGACGCTGATCGAGGCGCGCCGCGAGGGCCCGTGGACGGGGCGCGGCGACGATGTGAG
>JANNQQ010000238.1:0-2296 GCA_031400835.1 Actinomycetes bacterium
GGCTGCTCGAGGCCCGGATCAAGAAGATGCGCGCCCGGCTGCACATGGCTGTGGTCGTTGAGCACGACACCGACGACACCGTCGGCCCAGGCTCTGTCGTCTCAATCGAGGATGAGTCGGGCGAGCTCATCGAGGTCACGATCTCGGCGGTCGGCGGTGTCTCGACCGACTCGCCGCTTGGCCGCGCGCTCATGGGACAGTCGGTTGGTGACGTCGTCTCGATCGAAGCACCCCGCGGCGCCTGGAAGGCGACCGTGCGTTCGATCAGTCGCTGAGCGGTGCGAACAGATCGACGGTGTTGCCGTCGGGATCGAGAAGCTGCGCGTAGCGTTGGCCCCAGAACGCATCCCAGGGGTCGGTCTTCCCGGTGAATCCGGCCTTGACGACGAGGGCGTAGGTCTCGTCGACACCGCCAGGGGTGTCGCAGTGGAACGCGAGCGTCTGCCGTTGGCCAACCGGCGGCTGCCAGTCGGGATCGATCGTCTTGATGAGCTCGAAGGTGTCCCACATGAGACGGATCCCGGACGGGAGCGTCGCCTCGTGGTGGTCGTTCTCAAGAGTCGGCTCGTCGACATCTACGCCGAGGAGACGATAGAACCGGCACGAGTTGGCCATGTCGGCGGTGACGATCCCGATCGCGTCAAGGTGGGGCATCGGCGCCGATTCTAAAGCTCCGTAAGACACCGAGCGCAGAATGCGGCGCATCCGGTTGGTCACCATGGCGGAAGTAGGCGAACGTCTCGACGTTTCTCGTGGCCAGATCGCGTAGCCGTGACGCGATCTCTTCGAGCTCCCTCTCGAGATACGTCAGCTCGCGGAAGCGCAGGTAGGCCCACCCGGCGCCGCCGCTGTCGTCATCCACCCGTACCGCACCGCTGTCGGTGAGACGCTGCTCGATCCCGTCCCAACTTGGATCCCGCAGGTCGAAGGCCCAGCGAATCGGCGGGTCGGTCGAGCCAAGGATCAGCTCGACAAGGCCGTCGTCACGTGGCGACTCGATGACGATCCGCACGCAACCGAGGCGATCACCCAGCGCGAGCACACGCTGTTGGAAGGTGTCGAGTCGACGTTCGACGTTCGGCGGCGCTTTCACCGCGAAGCGAAAGCCGTCCGGCACCTGCTTCGCCCACGCGTGAAACTGCTCGTCGGACGGGAGCCGGTACTTGGTCGAGTTCAGCTCGACCGTCGGTAGCTGTGTGGCGTAATAGGCGAGAAACTCCTCGGGACGGCAGCTCGCCGGGTAAAACCCCGGGCGCCATGACGGGTACGACCAGCCACTCGTTCCCACGCGAATGGTCACGACCGCTCGTAACGCGTGAACGCGTACTCAATGCCGTCGGCCGAGACGTGTGCCTCGCGCGCGACCTCTACGAAGATCGACCGGTCGAACGCCGGAAAGAACGTGTCACCCTTGACGTCGAGGGCGATCTCGGTGAGCTCGAGCACGTCCGCCTGCGGAAGGGCTTGGGCATAGAGCTGGGCGCCGCCGACGACGCAGACGAGCGGTTCGGTCGCAAGGAGCTCGAGTGCCTCCTTGAGCGACCCGACGTGCTCCGCGCCATGCGCGTTCAAGCTCGCCGACCGGGTCACGACGACGTTGCGACGACCCTGCAGCGGTCGAAACCGCTCTGGGATTGAGTCCCAGGTTCTGCGTCCCATCACGACGGGTTTGCCCATCGTCAGTTCACGGAAGTGATTGATGTCCCCTGGCAGGTGCCAGGGGATCCCGCCGTCGCGACCGATCGCGCCATCGCGCGCGACCGCGGCGACCAGCATCAAGGTTGGGCGAGGCAGACTCATGTCGTGAGACTCGTCCGATGGCCTCGGGCGGTTTCCGTCGCTGAACGGTGTCAAACCCGTCGGTCTGACCGGCCTCACACCGCGACCTGCGCGCGAATGGCGGCGTGGTGCTCGTAACCGATCAACTCGAAATCCTCGAAGTCGTAGTCGAAGATCGACGCTGGGCGCCGGCGCAGAGCCAGCGTCGGATACGCGAACGGTTGTCGTCCGAGCTGGGTCTCCACCTGCTCGCGATGGTTGTCGTAGATGTGGCAGTCGCCGCCCGTCCAGATGAGGTCACCGACGTCCAGATCGCACTGCTGCGCCAGCATGTGGGTGAGGAGCGCGTAGCTCGCGATGTTGAACGGCACACCGAGGAAGATGTCGGCGCTGCGTTGATAGATCTGGCAGCTGAGCTTCCGGTCAGCGACGTGGAACTGGAAGAACGCATGGCAGGGCTGGAGCGCCATCCTTGGAAGGTCGGCGACGTTCCAGGCGCTAACGATGATCCGGCGCG
>JANNQQ010000239.1:0-3966 GCA_031400835.1 Actinomycetes bacterium
GCACATGAGCCGGATCGCGCTCGAGCTCGGGATCGACCCGTTCGAGCTGCGGCTCAAGAACGCGAATCGGATCGGCGACACCTCGCCGAACCAGATCGTGTACACCGACCCGTCGACGGTACCGACGATCCTGGCGATCGCCGACGCAGTCGGTCATGACCTGACGCCGGAGTACGCCGGGATGACGCCTGCTCAACGGTCGGGTGACCTCCTCCCGGAGCACCTCATCGGACAACTCGGAAACCCGGAGGCCCACTGATGGCAGTCAAGACCGGCCGCGGCTTCGCGGCAATCGAGTATCCGACGGGCATGAATCAGAACGGTGACCCGTCACAGGCCTGGATCAAGGTCAAACCGGACGGCCGCATCGACGTCTTCGCGGGAACGTCCGACATCGGCAACGGCTCCAAGACGATCCAGTCCCAGATCGTGGCCGAGACGATCGGCGTGCCCTACGAGTGGATCACGTACGACAACTCGAACACGGACTCGTCGCCGGTCTGCACCGGAACGTTCGCCTCGCGCGCGACGTTCGTTGCAGGCAAGGCCGTCGAGAAGGCGGCCGAGAACGTCCGCCAGAAGATCCTCGAGATCGCCGGCAAGGAGCTCGAGATCGACCCGGCCGACCTCGAGATCGTCGACGGTGAGGTGATCGCGAAGGGTGCGCCACAGAAGAAGATCAGCGTTCCAGATGTCGCCGCAGCCGCAACCTGGACGTACGGCGAACTGATCACTGGCACGGGTGCGCAGCTCAAGCCCTATGCCGCGATTATCGATCCAGCGAGTGGCGAGGTCGACCTCCCGCCCCACTCCGCGATCTCGTACGCGGCCTGCGCGGCAGAGGTCGAGGTCGACGACGAGACGGGAGTCGTGCGGGTCACGCGTCTCGTCCAGGTCTACGACGTTGGCCGCGCCCTCAACCCGACCCTCGTCGAGGGTCAGATCGAAGGAGGCGCGGTACAGGGCCTCGGGCTCGCTGTTCTCGAGGACTGCTATCCGTACTACCCCTCGGTCGAGCACAGGGGCGGCCAGTTCGGCTCATACCTCGCGCCTGGGATCGAGGATCTTCCAAAGATCGACACGATCATCATCGAAAACCCCTCTGCCGACGGACCGTACGGCGCCAAGGGAATCGGCGAGATGGCAAACAACGCCCAACCGCCCGCAATCGCCGCAGCCGTGCACGACGCGGTCGGGGTTTGGGTGACCGAGCTTCCGATCACGCCCGAGCGAGTGCTGCGAGCGCTTGAGGCGAAAGCCGCGGGCACCGGTGAGCCGGCGCGCGACGGCAAGACCGTCGTCTTCGACCGCGAGCTCTCCGTCAACACGATCGGCAGCGTCCTCCACTTCGGAGTCGCGTGAGCGGGTTTCGGAGCTTCAACGACGTCGAACCCTGGGCGATCTTTCCCGGTGTGGGGCTCAAGGGCATCGCCGGGGATCAGGTCTTCCTCGGGCATGTGACCTACGAGCCAGGCACGACCGTGACGCGGCACAGCCACGAGTACACCGAACAGGTGATGCTCGTGCTCGACGGCGTCGTGGAGATGACGATCGGCGACGAGATGCGCGAGCTCCGTGCGGGCGACACGTGCGTCGTCAATCGCACGGTCGAGCACCAGCTCCACTCACCGACCGGAGTGACCTTCATCGAGGCACTTGCACCGGTTCCGCTCGACCACATCCCCGACGCTGATCGCGACCTCATCCTCGGCGACCTCCAGGGGTCGCTCCACGTCGAGCGCTGACGTGCGCTTGTGACGAACAGTCACAAGGTCGCGCTGGTCACGGGGGCATCAAGCGGGATCGGGGCGGCGACCGCGGAGCGGCTGCGACGCGACGGATGGAAGGTCGAGACGGCCGAACGTTCAACCGGGGTCGATCTGCTCGATCCCGTGTCCGCGCAGGCGGCCGTCGATCGACTCGAGCGGATTGATGCGCTCGTTGCAAACGCAGGAACGATCGTCCGCAAGTCGATCACCGAGCACACACTCGAAGAATGGGATCGCGTCGTAGGGCTGAACCTTCGATCGGTGTTCGTCCTGTGCAAGGCAGCAGCGCCGCGGATGATCGAACAGGGATCAGGTGCAATCGTTCTTGTCGGCTCAATGACGTCGCTCAACGGCGGCTACCTCCAAACGTCGTACGCGGCCTCGAAGGGTGGGGTTGCCCAGCTTGGCAAGGGGCTCTCCAACGAGCTCGCCGGGCACGGAGTGCGGGTCAACACGATCGCCCCTGGATTCATCGAGACCGAGATGACCGCTTCGGTCGAGCCGTGGCGCCGGAAGCAGATCGATGAGCGGATCCCTGCGGGCCGGTGGGGGACCCCTGACGAGATCGCCGATGTGATCGCATTCCTTCTCTCCGACGCAGCGCGGTACGTCACGGGCGCGGTCATCCCCGTCGACGGAGGATTCTCGGCGCGATAGCCAGCATCGATTCCATGAACGAGAGAGATACAGACGTCGTCATTGTCGGAGCCGGAATCGCCGGTTTGAGCGCAGCGAACGCGCTTGAGAGCGCGGGCCTCAACGTCGTTGTGCTCGAGGCGCGGGATCGTGTCGGCGGCCGGGTCTGGAACACCGAGATCGGCGGTCACGCAAACGAGCTGGGCGGCCAGTGGGTCGCTCCGTATCAGTCCGCCGTCCGTGGGTTGATGGCCGAGCTCGATCTTGAGCTGTTTCACGCCTACCGCGAAGGCGAGCGCGTGTACGTCGACTCCGCAGGCACCGCGCATCGCTACGCGGGTCACGACGCGCCCCTGGGAACGTCTGCCGATCGTGCCTACGCAGAGGCGGTGACGACGCTCGACACCTTGGCGGCGGAGCTTGATCCCGAGGCGCCTTGGGATCACCCCCGGGCGGCCGAGCTCGATGCGATCTCGTACGAAACGTGGCTCCAACAGGAGGTGTCAGACACGCTCGCGCGAGATCTGCTGCGGGCGTACCTCTCCGGCGGCTATATGACGAAACCGTCACACACGTTCTCGCTGCTCGGTGGTCTGTGGACGATCGCCGGGGCCGGCGGGGTCGACAACCTGTTCGAGCCGGATCTGTGCCTTCACTCACGCGTCGTCGGTGGCTCACAGCTCATCCCGATCCGACTGGCCGAGCGACTCAACGGTGATGTGCTTCTCGACGCCCCTGCTCGGTCGTGCCGTTGGAGCAGCGATGGCGTCATCGTCGAGACGGCGGCCGGCAGCGTCACCGCGCGACAGTGCGTAATCGCGGTGCCTCCGAACCTCACCGCAGGGATTCACTTCGCGCCGGCCCTCCCAGCGTGGCGGATGCGCGCACAGCAAGGGATCTCGCAGGGCAGCGTGATCAAGATCCTCGCTGTGTACGACCACCCGTTCTGGCGAGAGGAAGGGCTTGCCGGTGAGGCGTTTGCGCCGTATCAGTTCGTGCGCGAGGCGTACGACAACTCGCCACCTGGTGGCGAGCCCGGCGTGTTGGTGAGCTTTCTCGCGGCCGAGCGGTGCGAACAAGCCGGACGTATGAGTGCGTCGGAGCGCCGGGCTGCGATTCTTGACGATCTCGCGCGAATCTTCGGTGACGAGGCCCGCAACGTGATCGACCTGATCGAGGTCGACTGGTCGGCCGAGGAGTGGACGCGCGGCGCGTATTCGGCGACCTTCGAGATTGGCGGATTGAGCAGGTTCGGCGCCGACCTCCGCCGGCCAATCGGGCCGATCCACTTCGCGTGCACCGACATCGCGGGGGTCGGGAACATGCACATGGAAGGGGCTATTCGTTCAGGGCGAGCGGCTGCCGCGGCGATCCTCGCTGCGCGCTAACGCCACTTCACGAAGAACATACGAAGAGCATCGAAACCTTTAATGGGTTGATGGAAGTGCGCGACAGTAATTGCCGCCACCCCGCTCCCGATGGACCGAGGTCGGGTCGGGCGACATCATTGGCTGCTTCAAGGGTCTACCGTTGGGTGGCGGAATGACGCCTAGTTGACGGC
>JANNQQ010000240.1:0-8493 GCA_031400835.1 Actinomycetes bacterium
GGTGAGATCTTCGTCGAGCACGGCGTCGTCACGCAGCAGCAACTCGATGCGGCACTGATCGCGCAAGGCGACTCCGGTCAACGCCTCGGTGAGGTCCTTGTCGCTCAGGGCACGATCACCCGGCTTGAGCTCGCAAGCGCACTCGCTGAGCAGTGGTCGACCCTCCAGAAGATTCGCCCGCCCGAGCCGAAGACAGCCGAGTCCTGGCAGGAGGCCGCTGTGAGGGCCGCCACCGACGGTGGCTCTGATCAGCCACTCACGGCACCGCCAGCTGATGTTGAGCACCTCCGGGACGCCGTCAAAGCTCTCGAGGAGCGCTTGCGCACCGTGAGCGCCACTGCGGGTTCAGGCCCGCGTGACCAGAAGCTCCACGAGACCACCGCCGCCCGGATCGCCGAGATCGAAGAGCGGATCCAGTCCGTTGCGACACCTGACCTTGGAGAGTTCCGCACCTCGATTGATGAGATCCGCGTCTCGCTCGCGGCGCTCCAAACGCGCCTCGATGGCCCACACCCGAGCGTCGTCGAGCTTGAGCGGCGACTTGAGACCACGGTCGACGGTCTGCTGGCGCGCATCGAAACGCTCCGCGGAGGGGCGCCCGATGATGCTGCGCTAAGCGATCTGCGCGAATCGCTCGCAGGGATCCAGCAGCAGACCAGCGACCTGGTCGCTCGCGACGAGGTCGACGCGATCCGCGTTGCTCTCGGCGCCGTCTCTGAGCAGGTCAAGGAGCTCGCCACTCGTACGAG
This sequence comes from Actinomycetes bacterium, assembly GCA_031400835.1. GTDB lineage: Bacteria > Actinomycetota > Thermoleophilia > Gaiellales > Gaiellaceae > Gaiella. Next base: position 750 of record JANNQQ010000240.1, read on the forward strand.
TGGACTCACGCACGAGGATCTTGAGCACAAGATCAGCGTCGCAGTGACCGATCTGCGCGAGCGCCTCGATGCGGTTCCGCAGTCTCACGACGACGACGCGATTTCCGCGCTTCGCACCACGGTTTCAGGGATTGAGGCGCGTCTCAGCGAGCTGCAGAATCAGGGATTGACAGCCGCATCAGGCGAGGCGATCGCCGAGGTTGGTGCTCGGCTCGACGGGCTGGCGCAGCGGGTTGAGAGCACGCAAGAGTCGGTCGAGCGGTTTGGCGGGCTCATCGGCGTCGAGCAGGCGGAGCGTCAAGCCCTAGCGGGTGGGCTCGAGGAAGCCGTCGGCCGGCTCGCCGGACTCGATGAGCTCCGTCTCCGAGTCGACGCGCTTGGCGTTTCCGACGATGCCGTGCGCGATGCGCTGCAGCCTGTCGAGGAGAGGCTTGCCACGCTCGCCGAGCAGATCGGCTCGCTTCCGTCGTCGGAGTGGGCAAGTGGGCTCGACGCCCGCATCATTGACCTCCGTGAGGAAGAGGCTCAGGCGCGAGCGGCGCTCGCTGCCCGGATTGACGAGCACGCCACTTCCACGACCTGGGCCGCAAGCGACGATGTCGCAGCACTCTCGCGGCGCATCACAGAGCTCCGATCGCATCTTGACGACCTGCCAGCTGCCGACCGCGTCGACGCGCTCGAGCACGGGTTGGCGGAGGTTCGCGGGATAGCTCAGGCAGGCCCGACTACGCCGGATAGTGCCGAGATCAAAGACCTCCAGACGGCCGTGGCTGACCTCGCGGCTCGCCTCCGCGAAGTCGCAAGTCGTCCTGTGGGTGTGTCCCAAGACCAGCTTGAGCGCCGCGTCGCCGATCTCGCGGCTGGTCTGACCCCGCGCGTCGAGACCGTTGACTCTGTGAGTGCGGACGAGCTCATCTCCATCCGCGATGCTGTTGGGGCCGTTGAGCAGCGGCTCGAAGCCTTCGCTAGCGTCGATGCCGTCTCAGGGCTCGGGGCCACTATCAACGAGATTGGGGCTCGAATCGACGAGCTGGCTGCCACCGTGGCTGAGCGCCTCGCCGAGCCGCGAGGCCGCGATGAGGTCGCGACGGAACACGTCGAACGGCTTGTAGCCAGCGAGAGAGAGGCACGTGAGGAACTTGCGTCGCGCCTGGACGAGCTTGCCGGTGATACACGAGCGGACGACCAAGCACGCCAAGAGCTCGCCGAGCTGCGCCAGCAGGTCGCAGACATCGATGGTCTGCGGCAGCAGGTGGCAGGATTGGCAGAACGTGACGATCCGTCCGCTGCGTTCGCTGTTCTCGAGCGGTCTCTCATCGAGCGGCACGAAATCGAGGCGGCGGCTCGTGGATCGCTCGAGGCGCAGCTCTCAGAGCTGAGAAACGGCCTCGATGGACTCAACGAGCTCAGAGGGCAGGTTCAGGAGCTCTCCTCCGGACACGACGATGTCGTGCGCCACGGGGCTCTCGACGAGCTGCGGGGTCGACTCGACGAGGTCGGCAACAGGTTTGATGGCCTGGCATCAACAGAAGCCGTTGCAGGCGCGGAGCAGGCTGCCCGCGAGGTCGCTCGCGCGGTCGGCGAGCGGCTGGATGGTCTTGAGGAACGGCTCGCCGGGTCAGATCCCACCGCCGAGCTCGCGCAGCTGCACACGCTCGTAGGCGATCTTGCCGAACGGCTCGGTGGGTATGACGCGGGGCTCTCCGAGCTTCGCTCAGCAATCGACGAGTCAGTTGTCACAGCGCTTCGCGCAGGGCTCGAGCACACCGTCGCGCCTGAGGCGATCACGCAGCTCGCCACGGATCTCTACGCGCGGCTTGGTGAGGTCGAGGCAGCTGGTGCACCGACTCGAGCTGCGCTTGACGAGCTAGGAATGCGGCTCGGAGTGACCGAACAGAACGCCTGGGTGCTCCCCGAGCAGCTCGACGACCGGTTTGGACGCATGCATCAGGAACTGTCGGCTCGAATCGAGGGCGTCGGCACCGGGTACGACTCGGCGTTGGCGGCACTGCACGCGCGACTCGACGAGCTCACCGCCGCGCAGGGTGCCGGCGACGAACGGCTCATCGGGCTTGAGCACGCCTCCGCCTCGGTAGCGACGCGCCTGGAGGGAATTGAGGCACGGAGTGCGCACGAAGGAGAGGTACGCGACCAGATCGCGACGCTCACCTCTCGTCTCGACAGCGAGCTGGCAGTCACCGAGGAGCGTGGCGCGGCGATCGAGCGCGCGATCCGCAAGGGGCTTGCAGGGCTCGGCGAGCGACTGACCGCGAACGAGACTGCCTATCTCGAGTCGGGGGCCGCCCTGCGTCGGTCGATCGAGCGTCTGGGAGCGGCTGTCATCGAGGCCGACACACGGATTGCGGACATGCCGCTCGATCCGCCTCAACACGGATTTGTGGCGTTCGTCCCAACCACAGACGGCTATCGGCTTCGCCCGCTTGACGGCGTCGTCCCAGAGGTCGGTGAGGTAGTTGACCTCCCCGATGTGGGCCAGCTGCGGGTGACTCGTATCGCTCGCTCGCCGCTACCGCTCGATCGGCGAGCGTGCGCGTACCTCGAGCACGTCTAATCGCCCGCATTTCGGCCTAACCGTGCGTCCCTCTCCCGAGGGAGCGTCCGAGTAGGCCACACGCCCGATACCTCGTGCGAGTGGGATCAACAGTCACCTCCGCACGGGTGGCCGGGACACTCCTCGTCGAGCGTGGGCTCGTAACATCGGCGCAACTCGCGGAGGCCCTGGAGCATCAGCGCACGCACGGAGGCGCTTTAGATGAGGTCGTCTCCAAACTCTTCAGGCTGAAGCTCGCCGATCTCCGGGCTGCGATGTCGGCGGATGTGAGTGCGATTGACGTTGCTGCGATCCTGTTCGCCACAGGCATCGTTGACGCCGAGAAGCTCGCCGAGGCGCGCGAACGCAGCCGCGTGACCGGGCAACCTGTCGGCCCTGTCCTCGTCGAGATGGGGGCGGTGACGCGCCTCGAGCTGGCGAGCGCTCTGGCTGATCAGTGGAGTGGCAGCCCGGCGATGATTCTCCCGTCGCCCAATGGACGAGGAGATGGGCAGACCAGTGACCGGGCCGAGGTCGACGACCTCAAGTTCGCGATGCGGGCGCTCGAAGCATCCGTGCGTGCTGCCCGTGTCACCGACGGATCAGAGGCCTCGCTTGAAGAGGTCGTGCGTCGCGAGAGCGAGTTGGCCGATCGGGTCGCAGCGCTTGAACTGGCAATGACCCAGCCCGTCGAGGTCGACGCTGCGTTCCTGGGTGAGTTTCAAGCGACCGTCCGGCGGACGCATGAGATTGAGGCGGCGCTTTCGGGCCTCGCACCGGCTGAGGCTCTCTCGAGCTTCGCCGCCGCCGTCGATGAGGCACGCGAACTGCAGCTGTCGCTTGGTCAGCTCTCGGCTCGGGTTGATGAGTCCGCGTCGCGGGAGGCGCTCGAAGGTGTGATGGGCGAGGTCGCTGCTCTTGCTTCTAGGGTCGAGGGACTCACCGCAGGTGAGGCGCCGCCTTCCGCCGCCGAGATTGCTGCGCTGCGTGAGACAGTTGATGAGCTTGCCGCGCGCCCCTCTGGTGATCCCGAGGGCGCTGGGTCGCTTGCCCAGCGGATCGAGGAGCTTGCGGCCGCGCTCCCCGAGCTTGATGTCGCCGATGAGCTCGGTGCGCTTCGCGCCCAGCTGGAGGAACTTGCGTCGCGTCCGACCCCCGATGACACGCTCCCTGCGCGGGTCGAAGAACTTGGTCGGTCGGTCGAGGCGTTGACGCTTCTTGCCGAGGCCTCATCCGGCGCAGAGGGTCTACACGATGCGCTGGCCGGGTTGTCGGCACGCCTCGACGAAGGCTTGGCCGGGAACGCCGACCTTGCGACCGCAATCGCCGACATCAGGGAACGACTCGAGGTCACCACCGGCCGGCTGGACGAGGGAACGGAGAGCACCGCCTCGCTCGCCGAGGTCGTGGCCGAGACACGCGAGAACTTCGACCTGATCACCGCTCGGCTAGACGTGATCAATGCGGGTCAGGTCGAGGAGGCCGAGCGGCTCGAGGCGCTTCGGTCACGTATTGAGGAGGTGCGCGGCGAGGTCAGCGAGCTTGTTGCTACGCCGATTGTCGACCAGGCCCTCAGCGAGCGCGTTGACGAGGTGAACCTCGCAATTGCCGATCTCGCAGCCCGCATCGAAGTGGCGGCTTCGGCCGAGCACGTGGCGGAGCTTCGAGGGCGCCTCGTCGAGCTAGGTGCGGCGGGGCTGGACGAGGGCACCGCCGAGCGGCTGGTTGCGCTTGAGATACAGCTGGCCGAACTGAGTGAGGTTGGCGCAGACGATGGACTGGTCGAGCTGAGGGCACGGCTGGACGAGGTTGCGGCAACGGCTGAGGAGCAGGTGGCTACCGTGCTCGAGCGCATTGAGCTGCTTGAGTCTGCGGGAGGCGGCACGGAATCTCCAGCGCCAGATCTCGGCGAGCTACGGCATGAGGTGTCGGCGGTTCAGTCCTCCGTGGAGTCGGTTCGGGAGACCCTGTCGAGCGAGCTCCTGCAGCTTGCCAAGACGTGGGCGGCGCAGCACGTGACTCTTGAGGAGCGCGTCGACGCTGTAGCCGGGTCGGTCGCGGGGACAGCTGACGGCGGTGCGGCGCCATCAGCGACTCCGCGCGGCCCCGAGATGGCCAAGCTGGCCCGCGAGATGGAGCGACTCCAAGACAAGGTGGTCGAGCAGGAGCGGTCGCTCGTCGAGCATTTTGCCCGGCGCGAGAAGGCGCTGGCGGAGAAGGTCACGGGTGGGACGGACATCGTGCAGCGACTCGCTGAGATAACGCGGATGATCGATGAACAGCGCTCGCGCGTCGATCGGATCTCGGGCGGTGGTGGTGGAAGCGGCGCCTCAGGTGATGAGCTCTCGACCCTCAAGGACTCGCTCTTCACCAAGCTCGAGCGGCTTGCATCGTCAATCGACTGGCGGTTCCAGCGGCTCGAGGGTGATGCGGGTGGCCCAGCGGCGTCCGCGGCGCGCACCGATCTGCACTCCCGTGTCGAGGAGCTCACCCGCGTCGTCGAGCAGCTCGCTGGTGCGGAGGGCGTCGAGATGCCCGATCTGACAGACGATGCCGAGGGCGAGATCTACCTAGCGCTCGTTCCCACAGCGACAGGGCACCAGCTCGTCGAACTGCGAGGCAACGTCCCCGAGTCGGGCGACACCCTGGTCAGCCCGCTGCGGAAAGGCGAGCTTGTGGTCGTAGCTGTCGGCACCTCGCCGCTTCCAGGCGACGAGCGCGCCTGTGTCTTCGTCGAGCCGGTCGAGGCTGCAGCAAAAGCCATCTAGATGGTTGATCGGTCACTCCGGCGCGTCCGGATGACGCCCGCGAGACGACGTATCGCGTCGTTAACGTCTAGACGGCCGCGTGGGTGAGCAGGTCCTCGAATGCGTTCCACCGCCCAAACATCCAGACGTGACCGCCGTCGAGACGTACCTCCTGATAGCGACCGCCAAGCAAGGCTGCTGCGCTGAGGCAGTGCCTGGGTGGGGTGAGCGTGTCGGTGTCGCAGCCAATGACGGTAACCGGCGTGCCTGCGTCCCGCACGGACGCCATCTGGTGGCGAAGATCGAGCCGGCGGAGCGCACGGATCAGTCGGACGCTGCCGGTGGGTGCGGCTAGCAGCTCGGCAGCCGAGGACAGAGAATCGCCGATTCGGTGAGTTCCTGTGATGAGCTGGCGCGCGAAGTCGACTGCGCTTTTGCGGACGGGCTTCCCGAGCGGGAGCCCAGCAGGAGCGATCAGAAGAAGACCCGACACGGTCTCCGGGTTGCGCGCTGCGACGAGGATAGCCAGCGCCGCACCCATCGAGTGGCCGGCCAGAAACGCCGGTCCGGGTCGACGCGCGAGCTCTCCGCTCACCCACTCTGTCAGCGTTGCGAGCGATCCGCCGGTTACCGACGGTGGAGGAGGCTGAAGCGACTCCCAGCCACGCGGTAGACCGTCGTCGTACGATCGAGCTCGAGCCCCGAACCCAGGTAAAAAGAGCCGTGTGGCACCCGGTTGCATCGCAACAGGGTGCCAGGTGTTACGACTTCACGCAGCAAGATCGCTCACGCGAGGCGCCGCTTCAGGCTCGAGCACGCTCCTGTACGCCTCGCGAAGCTCCAGCATCGAGCTCTCCCAGGTGCGGTGAAGCGATGCCTGCCGTCCTCCTGCCTGCAGGCGCTGCCGCAGGGGTTCGGACTCGGCAAGAGAGAGGATGGCGCGGGCGAATGCCATCGGGTCGTCAGGGTCGACAAGGAGCCCTGTGGCACCAGGTCGGACCAACTCAAGTGCTCCTCCCGCTGCCGCAGCGACGACTGGAAGTCCAGAGGCGCCGGCCTCCAACAGAACCTGCCCGAACGTGTCGGTCGTGCTCGTGAAGCAGAAGATGTCGGAGCTTGCGTACGTGTCGGCGAGAGCGACGCCGCGGAGCTCGCCAAGGAACACCACGCCGCCTCCCGCTGACCGTTCGAGGTCGTCTCGCTCCGGGCCATCGCCGACGATAGCGAGCCGCAGCCCAGGAGCCTCGACCTGGGCGAGCGCGACGGCGGCCAGGAGGACGTCGAGCCGCTTCTCAGCTGAGAGCCTGCCGACGGAAAGCAGCAGCAGCTCTCCATTACCCAGCAGCTCGGTGCGCAGACTCTCGTTCCGTCGGCGTGGAGTGAAGAAATCGGGGTCGACACCGCGACTCCAGAGCGCAACGCGAGGGGTCACGCCGCGCTCCACCAGCGCATCGCCCACAACCCGGGTAGGCGCGAGCACGCGATCGCAGCGACCGTAGAACCAGTCGACGTACATCCCCATCGCCTCGGCGACCACGAGGTCGCGTGTGAGGTGGAGCGTGTACGGCCCGAGCTCGGTGTGGTAGGAGCCGACGACGGGGATCTCCAGCAGCTTCGCGACGATCATGCCGCAGAGTCCGACCGGGCCTGGGGTCGCAACCTGGATCACATCTGGCTGCTCACGGAGCACACGATCCAGGACCTCGAGGATGCTCGGGAAGTAGAGGCCAATGTGCTCGGACGTCGGGAGTGGGATCGACCATTCCGGTGAGAAGTTGATGACCGGCTTCGCGTCGAGCGGATCGGTGGTCGAGGTCGCGACCCTTATCTCTACGTCACCAAGGCCGCCGTGTTCTGCGAGCCGACGCATCGTCCCAGCTACCCCGTTCGTGTGCGTAAACGTGTCCGTGAACAACATCGCGCGACATTTCCACGGCGCCTGCGCACGACCGAAGAACGCGTCCTCAAGCGCGAGAAGCTCGCGGCGACCTCCGGACTGATGATGCGCCGTCCCGAGAAACGGCAGCTGGAGGGCGCCCGCAAGAAGCAGGTCGGTGACACGAGAGCCTGCTCCGGAGAGGGAGCCCAGTCCGAACCCGCCCTCGCGCGCCCGTTCGCCGAGCGCCCGCGCAAGCGTGCGTACCGCCGCAGTGATGTCCTCATGTCGCGCCGATGGGTGCGGACAGTCGGTATCGAAGAGGTCTCGTACAACCTCATCGATCGGGGGTGGAAGTGCGGCTCCCCCCGCGCGGTAGGCGTTGAGGAAGAGTGCCATCACCGCGTGGGCGAGCTTCTCCGGCGACCCGTGGGCTCCAGAGAGATGGACGTTCCCCGCGCGGATCTCCTCGAAGAAGGCCGGAATGTCTTCCGCTTCCGCCTCCGTCCACGTGGTCGCGATGTCAAGCGCGCTGTGGTCGTCGGAGCCGCCGACGAGGCCGATGTGGCC
>JANNQQ010000241.1:0-6723 GCA_031400835.1 Actinomycetes bacterium
CGCACGGGCTTCCGCGGCGTGCCCACCCCGCGCAGCCGCGTGCTGCGCCGTCTGCTCGAGGAGCGCCGCCAGCTCCTCGTCGGGACCCATGGCGGCGGCGGCGAGGTGCCACGCCGCACGGTCCCGATCGACGTCGGCCGAGAGCGCTACGGCGAGCGCGCCGTGTGCGGCGCGGCGGTCAGCGGCAGACGCATCCACGTAGACGAGCGAGCGTACGATGGGATGACGGAACTCGACGACTCGCCTGTCGATTCGAATCAGTCCCTCCGCCTCCGCCGCACCGAGCGGATCCTCGAGCCCAAGTGTCTCGGCGGCACCAAGGACAGCGCGCAGGTCAGGCTCTGCCGCCGCGAGCAGGAGACCTAGCCGTGAGGGCTCCGGAAGGGTCTCGACGCGCTGCGAGAACGCGCGCGACAGGCGTTGGTGCGGCGTTGCCGTCGTCGGTAGATCGCGTGCCAGCTCCACGGGTAGTTCGAGTAGCGCCAGCGGGTTGCCGGCGGCGGCGGCGAGAAATCTCGATACGTCGGCCACGGGGACCTTTTCCGCGCGTTCCCCGAGCAGCTGCCTGGCATCGTCGTCCTCGAGAGGTCCAAGCTCCAGCCGCGGGAACGGCTCGAACGCAGGCGCCGCGCCTGGCCGGAGCGCTACGAGGAGCGCGATCTCCTCGCCGGTCAAACGACGGGCGGCGAACGTCATCGCGTCAATCGATGCTCGATCGAGCCATTGAGCATCGTCGAGAATGACGAGTACGGGGGTCTCCTCCGCAGCTTCGACGAGAAGCGAGAGCGAACCCGCCCCAACGGCCAGTGCATCAGGCTCGCCGTCCTCGAGTGCGAGCGCAGCGGAGAGGGCACGGGCTTGAGAGCTCGGGATGCGCGGCAACAGCCCAAGCAGGGGACGCAGGAGCTCATGCAGGCTCGCAAAGGGCAGTTCGGACTCGGACTCGACACCCGTAGCAGTGAGCACGCGCAGATCGCCACTACGGCGCGCCACCGCATCGAGAAGTGCGGTCTTGCCCACGCCCGGTTCGCCCACGATGGTGAGCGTCTGGCTGCGTCCGCGCCGCGCCGCGCCTCGTCGAGCAACTCCGCGATGCGCTGCAGCTCTACTCCCCGCCCGACCAGCACTCGGGGACCGTACTCGACGTGGAGGACTAGGGAAACACCCGAGGCGGCAGCCCGGGCGCAGGCCCAAGCTGGATGGGATGCGACCTGCCCCCTTCTCCACGGTCACAGCGTCGAAGCGGGCTCGGTGGGCGATCACCATTGGCGCAACCGTCGTGTCGACCTACGCTCTGGATGCCCTCGCAACCGTGGCAGGCTTGCTGCTCGTCCGATCACAGGTCTTTCGTGGTCTCGAGCTCGGGCCTGTGCTCCTCCTCCTCGCGGCGACATACGTCCTTTGGGGTGTCGGCCTCAGGGCAAATCTCACAGCAAACCTGACTTTGCTGGAGCAAACGGGGACAAGCACCAATGCGCTCTCCAAGGCGGCCTACGACCTGGCGAGACGGGCGACAAGCAGCCAGCGTCGGCTGAGGCTCGCTGCCGGGATCGGGTACGTCGGCACCGAGCTGGCCAAGGAGGTTCCGTACTACGTCGGAGCTTTCGGAGTCGCCATCGCGAGCGATGCGATCTCGTCGAATGAGGCCCTGGTGTTCCTCGCGGGCACGAATCTTGGTGCCGCGGCATACGAGTATGGGCTTGCCCGCCTGACCCGGGTAGTCCTTCGTCATTCGCAGGAGACATCGCCAGCGCCGCGACGGGAGCGCCGAGACCCTGGGCGGAGGCATCCACGCCGATCGATTCCGACTCACATGCCGCCGCAAGCGCCGAGCCCGATGCTGTTGGGCACTCGGTGCGACGGAAAGCGCTTCGGAGCCGAGACGCATGTCCCCTTCCCTCGCGACGAGCAAGCGCTCATCGAACTCGACCTGAACGACTAGGGAAACACCCAAGGCGGCAGCGCGAGCGCACGTCCACGCTGACCGCATTCCAGACCACAGCTCAAGGAGGACAGTATGAGGCTCGTCCCACTCGGCTTTTCAATTCCAGGTGGCCTCCACGATTATGGGGAGTCGGGCCTGCGACCGGGAGCGAACGAGTCACCCTCCGGCGCTCGGCGATTCAGGCTGCCCCACATAGCCTTCTCAATGCAATTCCGGGGTCAGTCGACCCGACTCTCACCCGGCGTACTGGTCGCGCGGGCGACGGCGCCGAGCTCCGCGCTCGTCACCCTGATCGATACCGAGGGCGTGCATGGCCACCTCGAACCACGGGACGGCGAGGAAGCCCATCTCGAGTGCCGACTGACCTTCGAAGAAGACGGTCGCTTCGAGGACGTGGGCACGATCAGTTTCGGGAGCGGGAACGCGCTGCGATTCCTCAGCACCGGTGCAGGGACGCTTACGGCGACCCACGATCCGGGCCTGCGCCACGGAGCCGCAGCGTTTCACGTTGACGGTGGTTCCGGCGTGTTCGCAGGAGCGACCGGGCGCATTGTCTCGAACTTTCTTCTCTCGGACACAGGCGACTTCACCGACCGCCAGCTCGGCGTCGTGTTTCCGAGGAAGACACATCCGCTCGGGCCTGCGGGCGGACAAGACCCACCAACCAGAAGGAGGCAGTCATGAGCTCCAAGCTCACATGCAGAGGCGGCATTCTCGCGCTCACGGTTCTGTCGGTCATGGTGACCGTTGGGGTCGGATATGCCGCAATCCCCGGCTCAGACGGGGTGATTCACAGTTGCTACAACACCGCGAAATCGCACGGCGCGCTGCGCGTCATCGACGCGCAGGCCGGAAAGCAATGCGCCAAGAACGAGACGGCCCTGAACTTCAACCAGACCGGGCCACAAGGCGCGCAAGGCCCGCTGGGAGCCAAGGGCGATCAGGGGGCACCGGGAGCGCCCGGCGCGGACGGCGCACCCGGGCAGCAAGGGCCGGCCGGAGGAGCGGGAGCGACAGGCCTTCCAGGCCCGGCGGGGATCTCGACCGCAACCTTCGTCGGCGGTTCCACCTCCATTGGCAACGACACATGGACGCAGATCGTGGCCAAGGGACTGCCTGCGGGAAGTTGGGCCGTCGTCGCCACGGCGAATCTCTCGTCGGGAATCCCGTTCAACGGGGATCTGATCAGGACCGCCGCCTGTGAGCTGCGAAGCGACGGCGCGCCGATCGGGGGCACGTCGGATCGGAGGGTGATTCCCGACGGTGACGGCGTCGAGCGGTCGCTGTCGATGAACGGTGGGGCGTACTTCACCGGGGGTGGTGGCACCGTGAGCCTCTGGTGCCGCAGTCAGATGGGCGAGTACGTCTTCGCGCAGATCATGATGCTCCAGGTCGGCGGCTTCTCGTGAGTCGCGACGCCTGAGCTCGTACGGGGGGAACGGTGGGAGCCCTCGGCCGCTTCCGAGGGCTCCCATGTCCGTCAGGACTCTCCGACGAGCGTGGCCTCAGCGAGCAGGCGTTCTACGTCGTCTGCCAGCAGTCCCTCGTCGCCGCCCTTCGCAAGCTCACGTGCCCGCTCGAGAAGATCGCGATCCTCGCGTAGCCGCGTGAAACGGAGGTCGGTGAGGCCGGACTGGCGGGCACCGAGGAGATGACCCTCGCCGCGGATCTCGAGGTCGCGCTCGGCAAGCTCGAACCCATCAGTCGTCGCCACCATCGCCTCGAGTCGCTCGGCCGCGCCTTCCGAGAGCTCGTCAGGGTGACGCGAGATGAGAAGGCAATACGACTGCTCCGCCCCGCGCCCGACACGCCCGCGCAGCTGGTGGAGCTGCGCCAGGCCGAATCGGTCGGCCTCCTGCACGATCATGATCGTCGCGTTCGGAACATCGACGCCGACCTCGATCACGGTGGTCGCGACGAGAACCGCGACCTCGCCGGCCTTGAACCGAGCCATCACGCCCCGACGTTCGGCAGCCTTCAACCTTCCGTGGACGCAGCCGACCTCGTACCCGGCGAGCTCGCCTGCTCGCAGTCGAGCGGCCTCATCCTCGGCCGCCTTTGCAAGCACGGTCTCTGACCCTTCGACGAGAGGACAGACGACGTACGCCTGCCTTCCATCGTCGAGGTGGCGACGCAGCCGGGTGTAGGCCTCGGACGTCCGCGCCTCGGTCACCCACGCAGTGATGATCGGTTTGCGATCGGCGGGAGGTGCGGAGATTTCGGAGACCGAGAGATCGCCGTAGACGGTGAGCGCAAGCGTCCGCGGGATCGGGGTCGCTGTCATGTGGAGGACGTGTGGAGATCGATCCTCTGCAAGCGAGGCACGCTGTTCGACACCGAATCGGTGCTGTTCATCAACCACGGCTACCGCCAGATCGCGAAACTCAACCTCGCTCTGGATCAGCGCATGGGTACCGACTGTGATGTCGACGTCGCCCGACGCAAGGAGCTGCCGGATGACGCGTCTCTCACGCACCCCAACCGAGCTTGTGAGCAACGCAACTCGCACTCCCAGCTCGGAGCACAGAGCCTCGATCGTGAAAAAGTGCTGCTCGGCGAGGGTTTCGGTCGGCGCCATAAGCGCACCTTGACGACCACACTCAACGGCTCGGAGCAGTGCATACAGCGCCACGACGGTCTTTCCCGACCCCACGTCGCCCTGAAGGAGCCGCTGCATCGGGGTCGTTCGCCCAAGGTCGGCATCGATCTCCTCGATGGCACGCTCCTGCGCGGCCGTGAGGGTGAACGGAAGCACCGGTCGATAGCGGGCGATGAGATCGCCGGGTGACTCAAGCGCGTCTGCGACCAGTTCCTCTCGCTCGGCGGCACGCCGCCGAAGCGCAAGCTGAAGTGTGAGCAGCTCGTCGAGTGCCAGGCGTCGCCGTGCAAACTCGGCCTGCTCCTCGGAACGCGGGTGGTGGAGCGCCGAAAGTGCATCTGCGCGCAGCGGAAGCACCTCGCGGGTTCTCATAAGCGCCCCAATCGGGTCGCCGCTGGCGCGAACGTAGGCGAGCGCAGCATCGGCGATGCCTCGCAACTGCTTCTGGGCAAGGTCTGCCGTCGAGGGGTAGACCGGCGCAAAATCGGCTGTCTCGGAGGCATCACCCAGGTCGTACGACTCGACCTGAAAGCCGTACCGGTTTACCTTGCCGCGGATCCGCAGGCGCGTTCCCGGGGTGAGCTTTGGTTCGAGCCAGGGTTGGTTAAACCAGGTGGCGCGTAGCTCGCCCGTCGCGTCGGCAACCTGGGCGGTGAGGAGATGCAGGCGACCTCGGGCACGCCGGCCCGAGGCGCGGCGTACGACGACATCGAGCGTCGCCTCCTCGTCACCAAAGAGCTGCGAGATCGTCTTGTCGGGCGCCGCATGCTCGTAGCGGCGCGGACGATGACTCAGAAGATCACCAACCGTGCGCAGCCCGAGGCGCGCCAACCGCCTGCAGGAAGTGGGGCCGACGCCAGGCAGCGTCTCGACACCCCAGGCGAGCACCTCAGGCCGAGGGCCTCCCCGCGCGCGTGGCCATCTGCTGGGCGGGTCCACGCCAGCGAAGCCAGCCGGAAGCCGGGGTGTGCGTGTCGTGCGAGGCACCGGGACCGAGTGTAGACCCCGGGTACGGACGGGTCCAGCCCACGCCCGTCGGACTCAGACACTCAGCCTGTGTCACGGACGGCGGAGCCGCGACTCGTACACTCCGCCAATGGCCGAGATCCCCGCACACGCCCATGCGACTCGACTCGGAGAGCGGCGCTCCCGTCGGCGAAACCGCGTGGCCGGGGCGACCTGGCGTTCGTCGTCTGCCGGTCTCATGCACGGCTTCCTCGACCTCGATGTCACCTCAGCCGAGGCGTGGTGGCGCACTCAACCCGGTGTGTCCGCGACCCATGTGGTCGGCTGCGCGGTGGCGCGCGCGCTCTCGATTTGCCCGGACGCCCGGTCGGCGATCGTCGCCGGGCGGTTTCGCACACGCGCGAGCGTGGACGTCTCCTTCATCGTCGACCTCGACGGCAAGGATCTAACGGCAACCTGCGTGCGCGACGCGGACCGGCTCGACCCCGCGACACTCGCAGACCGCCTCTCGCGCCGCGCACGGGAGGACCGGCAGGGCGACGACCGCGAGCTAGGAACGGCGACATTCGTCGCCTCGGCAGCTCCCGTCGGGCTACGCCGGTTCTTCCTTTGGGTCGCCGGCCTCTGGGCATCTGGCCTCGGCCGCTCACTGCGTCCGGTCAAGCTCGCGGCCGACCCTTTCGGCTCGGTGGTCGTCTCGTCCGTCGGAATGCTCGGTCTCGACAGCGCCCTTGCGCCAATGCTGCCCTACGCGCGCAACGCGGGCACGGTGGTCGTCGGCACGGTGGTCTGGGCACCGCGCGTCGTCGCCGGCGAGGTCGCTCCGCGGCGCGTGCTCCGACTGGGCGTCACGCTCGATCACCGCATCGTCGACGGCGCGCAGGCGGCGCTCATGGCCGGCGTCGTGCGGGATGCGGTACAGCGCCCGTGGGACATATGGGGAGGGGTCGTCCCGGACGACCCCGTGCCGACGCGCGAGGACGTGCCCGCTCTCGAGCTCCTCTAGGAACCCGCTTGCGCGCTAGCGCGCGGCACGCGAAGATCAGTCCTGGAACCAGAAAAACCCGACGGCGCCTGGGCCGGCGTGCGTTCCGACGACTGCACCAAGAATCTCTACGAGCTCCACCTGCGCTTTGGGGCGCGCCTTGACCGCGAGATCGGTGAGCACATCGATCCACTCAGGTGCGCTTGCGTGTGCGATCGCAACGCGAAG
>JANNQQ010000242.1:0-4215 GCA_031400835.1 Actinomycetes bacterium
TATCGCCCGCGCCTCGGCGGTCCAGGCTTCTTCGTGATGCCGCCGGTAGGCCTCCCATGTTGTCAACGTTCGCGTGTCGGTGACCCGATCGACATAGAGGATCCCGTCGAGGTGGTCTTGCTCGTGCTGGAACGTTCCCGCTGAGAGCCCCCGGAACGTCTCGGTGCGGCGCTCTCCCTCGCGGGTCGTGTACTCGACCTCGATCTCGGCGGCGCGCGTGAGCCGGCCCCGGAGATCGGGAATCGAGAGGCACCCCTCGCTCACCTCGAACGTCTCGTCAGAGAGTGGTCTCACGACGGGGTTCACAAGAATGCGAAGCGGAAGCTCGGGCTTGTAGGGGTAGCGCGGATTCTTGCGTACCTCGACGGCGTAGACGCGTGAGCCGACACCCACCTGTGGTGCCGCGAGGCCCGCACCGTCGGCGGCGCGCATCGTCTCGACGAGGGCGTCGAGAAATCGTTGGAACGTGGTTGAGCGAAGCTCTTCATCCGAGATCGGGAGCGCCGGCGCGCGAAGGATCGGATCGCCAATCGTGACGATGTCGAGGACGGCCATCGCCAGCGATCTTACTGAGCGGTGGTTGGGCTTCCCTTAGTGCCGACTGAGGTCGGGACTCGCAACCGGCGCTGGACCGCTCACCGCAGCAACGTCACTGCGGCGGAGCATCAGAACCATGAGGATCGCCGCGGCAGCAAGAAGCGCGGCGCTTCCGATGTAGGCAAGGTGAAAGCCGTCGACGAGTGCGGCTCCCTGATCCTTGACACCACCCGCGAGCGAATCAGCTGTCTTGTTGGCAGCGAGGGTCGAGAGGATCGCGAGCCCGAGCGCGCCCCCAATCTGCTGGGAGGTGTTGAACAGACCCGAGGCGAGGCCCGCATCCTCGTTCGGCACACCGGTCGTAGCAATGAGCGTGACCGGAACGAACACCAGGCCCATGCCGATTGAGCAGAGGAGGATCCCTGGGAGGAGATCCGTCCAATACGAGCCGCCCACATCCAACCGAAGGAATGCGAGCATGCCGATCGTGGCCATGACGAGCCCGATCACCGGCACATCGCGTGCGCCGAGCCTCGGGATCAACCCCTGCGACAGCACCGAGCCGACGATGATCCCGGCGGTGAAGGGGATGAACGCGAGACCGGCCTTGAGCGGCGAGTATCCGAGCACGCTCTGCACGTAGAGCGTGTTGAAGAAGAACATCGCGAAGAGCCCCGAGGCGACGAGGAGCATTGCGACGTTGGCGCCACGGAGCGAGCGCGCGCGGAAGATGCTGAGCCGCACGAGCGGTGCCTTCGAGCGAAGCTCGACATACACGAAGATCACAAACAACACGATCGAGATCGCGAGGAGGCCGAGCACCTCCGTCGAGCCCCAACCCTTCTCGCCCGAGCGCACGATCGCATACACGAGGAGGATCAGCGCCGTTGTGATCGACACCGCACCCGCGACGTCGAAGCTGCGGTGGGCTTGCTCATCGCGCGATTCGGGTACCAGGCGCAGCGAGAGGACAAACGCCGCGATGCCTACCGGCACGTTGACGAAGAAGATCCATGGCCACGAGAAGTACTGGGTGAGCGCGCCACCGAGAACGAGCCCGACGGCACCGCCACCGACAGCGATGGCTGCCCACACGCCCATGGCCTTCGTCCGGCGCGGCCCTTCCTCGAAGGTCGTCGTGACGATCGACAGGGCGGCGGGTGACACGAGCGCGGCGCCAAGCCCCTGGATCCCACGGCCGATGATCAAGAGCTCCTGCGACGAGGCGATCCCACAGAGCATCGACGCCACAGTGAAGAGCACGACCCCCGCGAGGAACACCCGCTTGCGGCCGATGAGGTCTCCGGCGCGCCCACCGAGAAGCAGGAAGCCGCCGAAGATGAGCGTGTAGGCGTTCACAATCCACTGGAGATCGCCATCGCTCATCCCGAGATCTGCCTTGATCGACGGCAGCGCAACGTTGGTGATCGTCGCGTCGAGCACCACCATGAACTGCGCCAGGCAGACGAGTACGAGGACGATCCAGGGGTTTGTCTGACGCGACGGCAAGCGTTGCCCACGCTACCGGAGCGGACACACGCTACGCGGAAGGTAGTCTCGGGCTATGGCCAACTTCTTGCACACCATGCTTCGCGTCGCCGATCCCGCTCGCAGCAGGGCGTTCTACGAGGCCCTCGGAATGGAGTTCCGAAGGGAGTCGGAGATAGTCCGCGAGGGACATCACGAGGCGACGTTGTACTTCCTCGGCTTTGCCGGTGACGAGGCTGAGATAGAGCTCGAGCTGACGTTCAACACCGATGGGCGCACCTACGAGCTTGGCACCGGGTACGGCCACGTCGCAATCGGGGTCGACGACCTTGACGCGACGCTCACTGCGCTTGCTGCCGAGGGGATCAACGCCGAGAAGCCTCCCTACCGCGTGCGCGAAGGCGGGTCGCTGCTCTGCTTTGTTGCAGATCCCGACGGCTACCGGGTCGAGTTGATCGACAGGTCAGGCCGCTGATGGAGGAGTTCCACCGCAGCGAGGACGCATTGGCTGCAGACGTCGCACGAGTCACGGCCTCCCCCGCAGCGCAGGGCACGCTCGAGCTGATCGTGCGCCGGCCTGAGGTCGACGAGCGCGAGATCGTCACGGAGGCGGTGCTCGACGTAACCGAGGGTCTCGTCGGTGACATGTGGCGAAGGCGCGGAAGCAGTCGTACTGCGGATGGATCGGCGAATCCCGACGCCCAGGTGACGATTATGAACGCCCACGCCGCCGAAGCGGTCGCCGGCTCGCGCGAGCGCTGGCCGCTCGCTGGAGATCAGCTCTACGTCGACTTCGACCTGAGCGTCGACAACCTGCCCGCCGGGAAGAGAATCGCAGTCGGCTCCGCGATCGTCGAGGTGACCGCAGAGCCACACACCGGATGCGCGAAGTTCCGTGCCCGCTTCGGACCGGCCGCACTGCGGTGGGTGAACCAACCACCCGGACGGGAGCTTCGGCTTCGCGGTGTAAACGTACGGGTCGTCGAATCGGGAACTGTCAAAGCCGGGGATCCGATCCGCAAGCTGTGACCTGACGACCGGCGAGGTGCTTGACCTGCGCGTCCAGGCTTGACGGATCGTGGTCGACGCTCGCTGGCTCAGAGGCGTTGACGAAGGTGGCCTGTCTGAACAGGCGGCGGACAGGTAGGGCCTGCGCTGATGTCTCGCCGCGATGCGGAAGCGCACTCCTACGTGTCGGCGCCAAGTCCCGCCGGGTACCGGCGCTTGAGCCTCACGAACAGCCAGACGATCAGTGCGGTGGACACGATTCCCGACGTCGCGAAGGCGAGCACCGGGGCATCACCAAACCAGCCGGAGACGAGGTAGGCAAACACGCAGGTGTACGTCGCCCAGATCGACGCGCCGACGATGTCCCAGAGAAGGAAGCGAGAGTACGGGTACTTCGCGATCCCCATCGTGGCCCCCACGATGAATCGCACTCCGGGAATGAACCGGCCACCGATGATGGCGAGAGCCCCGGAGTCGCCGAGCAGCTGAAACGCCTGGGCGGCACGCGGATCGCTCCTGGCGGCCTCAACGCGCGCGCCCAACACGCGCCCGCCAATCGTGCGCGCGAGCCAGTAGAGAATGGTGTCACCGATCACCGCTCCAAGCGCACCGGCGGCAATGAGCGGCAGCAGCGAGAGCGATGAATCGTCGCTCGCGATCAGCGTGGAGGCCGCTGTCAGCAGCGACTCGCTTGGGAACACCGGGATCACCGCGTCGAACACGACGAACATGCCGATCACGAGATACGGGCGCTCGAACCTCTCGACATCGATCGTAGAGAGCGTGGCGACAACCGTCGGTGCGGCCCAGATCACGACGAGGAGCGCGAGCACCCCCGGTATGAGGTACCGGGGGTGCAGGAGCTGATGCAGCCGTCGGCGAATCGCTGCCTCCGGCCCGGCCGCCACCTAACCGAGCGCAGCCGCTTTGAGCTTGGCGAACTCGTCCGCCGTGATCGCACCCGAGTCGAGCAGCCCCTTGGCCCGCTCGATCTCGGCGGCGGCACCGCCCGATCCAGCTGCCTTCCGCACGTACTCGTCGAACTCCGCCTGCGCTGACTGGGCACCTTCCAGGTCACGGGCAGCCATCTTGTCGCCCTGCGTGATCAGGCACACGAACACACCCAGGAACGGCGTGATGACGAGGAAGATGATCCAGATCACCTTGGAGATGCCACTTGTG
>JANNQQ010000243.1:0-7488 GCA_031400835.1 Actinomycetes bacterium
CGATGGCGCCGACCTTGCCACGCTGATGCGACGGATTGATGAGCGCGTATCGGTTGACCCCAGCGACTGGGGCGGACGCCAGGAGGAACGCGACATCATCATGCGTTTGCACCGCACGAAGGAGGGGCTCGCTGACGGATCCGCGGTCGACGCGACCGCGCCCGTCCAATCTGTCGTCGACGAGATCCTTCGTCGCGTCCACTCGCACGCCGGCTAGCAACGTGCGCCCGGGCAGGACATGACAGAACTCCGCCATGAGGCCATGGGCTATCAGCGCCTGGACCGGACAGTAACGGCGTAGTAAAATGGCTGCAAGGAGGTCGTTTGCGAGGGCTCCTTCTCGGGCCTTGTACCAAAGGTTAGTTGCGCTCAAGCAGTTTCTTTAAAGGAGCCGAAAGGTTTAAGAGCTGTCCAGTTAGGTCCACCTCTTGTCACAGACGTGGTCCTCGGGCCCGGCTTCAGCCAGCCCCGCGCAAACACCGGCAAGGGTCACCGCCGACCGAGCAACACCCGCGCCACTCCGGGCACGTGCACCGACCCATCCCCGTCAACGAACTCTGCCAGCAGTTCCTTGGCCCGGTCTCTCACCTCCGCGATCTCGGTCTCATCGAGGCGGCTGACGAGGGATTGAAGGTTCCGCGAAAGATCCAGCGAGCATTCCCACCACTGGTCAAGTGACTCGACACGCCACGTGATCGCAACTTCCTCTTCGTGGATCTGAGTCAGCCCGGCCTTGACCGCCAGCGCGCGGAGCGCCCCGGGCGCGGCCAGACGAAAGGGTCCGGGAGCGTCTGGATCAGGCGTGTCGCCATACCCAAGCGCAAGTGCGGCACGGCCCGGAGCCGTCATCCACGGGTTCCGTGCATCCTCCGCCCACACGACGTACACCGCTCTTCCCCCGGCCCTCACGACGCGGGCAACCTCGGCGACCGCCCGGCTGCAATCGGGAACGAGCATCACTCCAAAGCGACAGATCGCAGCGTCGAACGAATCAGAGGCCATCGTCAACTCCGCGGCATCGTTGACAGCGAAGTCGACGTTGCGGAGCCCAAGCTCAGCCGCGCGTGCGCGTGCGGCATCGACCATTTCGGGTGCCGCATCCGTCGACAGCAACCGGCCCTCCACGCCGATGAGCTCAGCTGCAAGGAAGCCGGTATCGCCAGGGCCAGCAGCGACGTCGATGACCCGCTCACCCGGCACGAGCTCCAGTAGCTCGATCATGCGCTCGGAGAGACTGCGAGTCGCCTTCCAGAAGAGAGCGCGGCGACGGTTCCACCCGGGCGCCACAGCCCGCCAGGCCTCGATCTGCTCGGTTCTGGTGTCCGTCATGCACCCGTGCTCTTGAACTGCGGGATCACGTGCGTCCCATACGCCGCAAGCGTGTCCTCCTGCCCGTGGGTCATCAGGTAGATCGAGAAGTGATCGACGCCGATCGACTCGAGCTCGCGGAGCTTGGTGGTGATCTGTCCGATGTCGCCAAGCACGGAGAAGCGGTCGCAGATCTCGTCGGTGACGAACTCGCCGTGTGCCGCGCCGACGCGCGAGTGGTCGTTGTAGTCGTAGAACTTCCGCGCCTCGACGTAGTCGGTGAGCGAGGTCGGAATCACAGACCCGTCGGTTCCATAACGCTCGATGAGATCCTTGACGTGGTTTGACACCATTGCGGGGAACCACCGGGTCTGCTCGCGCCCCTCCTCGATCGGTCCCACGTGGCTGGGAGCACACACGATGCACTTGAGCGCCTCCGGGTCGCGGCCCGCCTCGGCCGCCGCAGCTCGCGCGGTACCCATGATCCACTGAATGATCTCCGGGTCGGCGAGTTGGATGATCACGCCGTCGCCTACTCGGCCCGCAACAGCAAGCGCCTTTGGCCCGTATCCGGCGACCCACATTTCGATTTCGGGAAGCTCCGGCCGAACCCACTTGAGCTGGAGGTCCTTCTCGTTCCAGTTGACCTCCTGGCCGTTCATGAACGGTTTGATCATTCGCAGCGCTGTCTCGAACTCGGCAACCCTGACCGGCTGCTGCCCGATGTACCGGCGCGCAGAATCGCCACGGCCAATGCCCATCACCATGCGGCCGTTCGAGACATCGTGAAGCGTGGCGTACAGGCTTGCAAGCACGGTTGGCTCGCGGGTCCCAGGGTTCGTCACCAGGTGGCCGAACTTCATCTTCGACGTGGCCTGGATTGCCATCGTGAGCAGCGGAAACGAGTCTTGCCAGAGAACGTGCGAGTCGTACGTCCACCCAATCTCAAAGCCGTGCCTCTCGCCGAGCACCATGAGTTCGACAAGCCGTGTGGCGGGCGGATCGGGGAGCACCGTGACACCAAAGCTCAGGGCCATTCCTTCTCCTTCATCGAGGTCGAATGAAGTATCGCGCTTTCACTCGCCGCTACACGAGGTGTAGCCGTGCGCGTCGAATGGCGGGGAGCGTCGCAAGGCAGAGGACTGCGATGCAGGCAAACGCGAGTCGCCCCTCCCCTGGGAGTGAGAACGCCGCCCCGGCGAGCGGCGTCCCAACCAGAAGGAACGCAATCGCAAATGAGTTGACGAACCCGAGTGCCGCGGCGGGTGCGTCAGGGCGAAGCGCCTGTGCCGCACCGAAGATGATCGCGAACGGGATCCCCGCGCTGAGCCCGGCGAGCAACGTTGCAAGAGCCTGCACGGGGAGCGGGGTCGGCAGCGCGAGAAGCCCCATCGCAACTGCGCCACCAACGAGCGCAACGACGAGCGCGGCCCTTGCTCTCGATGGTGCCCGCGCTACCAACAGCCCGCCGCCGATCCGCGTCGCAACACCACCGAGAAGGACAAGTGCTCCGACGAGCGCCGCCGTGCCGCGCGCGGTTCCCTGCCTCTCGAGAAGGGGGACGATCCAGCTTGCCGCGAGGTAGCTGACCCCGAAGCTTGCGGCGTGGATGAGACCGAGCGGCACGAGACGCCTATCGATGACGATCGTCGGACCATGCGGGACACGCGGCAGAGAGGGTGAAAGCTGCACCGCTACCGCGATGCCGATCGCAATGGCGAACCCGCTCCAGTACGGCGCGCGCCAGCCGAGTGCCGGCTCCAGCAGCGGCACGATGGCGACCGCGAGACCGCCGCCGAGCATTGTTGAGGCGCCATAGGCGCCGCGCCAGATGGGGGAGAGTCCTGCGGCGCGCAGCATGTCTGCGCCCGCCACGAACCCGGCGCCGCTTCCGAGCCCGGTGAGCGCGCGGCCGAGGAGGGCGACCTCCGGGGAGGGGGCAGAGAGGGCGACCGCGTTCCCAAGCAGGCAGAGCGCCGCGGCGAAGAGACCGACACGCACCGCGCCCGCGCGGTCGGCCGCGCGGCCTGCAGGCAGCTGCACCAGGAAGTGCGTCAGGACAAGCGATCCGGTGAAGAGACCGACCACCACGAGTGAGACGCCATATGCCTCGGCCGTCGGATCAGCGATCGAGCCGACACTCGCCATGTTCCAGGTTGTTCCCGCACCGAGCGCAACGGCTGCGATCGCTGACCGGCGTGAAGCTGCTGCCAGGGTGCTACTCCGCCGCGACAGCGGCGATTGTCCGCGACGCTAGCCGGTCAAGCGCGGCAACAGAAAGCTCGAGGTGCTCGGTCTCCGTGTCCTCGAGCTTTGTGTGCGAGAGACCGCGCAGGCTTTGAACGAAGATCATCACCGTCGGAACACCTGCACGCGCGATCTCCGCCGCATCGTGAAGGGGCCCCGAGGGAAGCCGGTGTGGCGTTCCTGAGACCTCGCGAATCGCGCCGTCGGCAAACTCGATGAGCCGGTCGTCGAAGAGAATTGGCTCGATCGACCAGATCGGCTCCCACTCGACATCGATGTTCTCCTCATCAGCAAAGCGCTGTGAGAGCGCCTTCGCGTGGGTGAGCATCGAGGCGAGCGTCGCCCTGTCGAGATGTCGCTGGTCGAGCAACTGCTCGGCCGTTTCGACCACCGACGTGACGATGCCGGGATGACACACGACGCCCCCCGATGTGCATACGGCGCCACCGCCTGCCGCAGCTGCGATGTCCCGAAGCGCAAGCGCGAGCTTTGCGGCACCCGCGAGCGCGTCGCGACGCTTGTCCATCGGCGTCGAGCCGGCGTGTGCCGCTTGCCCCGTCCACCGGATCCTGTGACGCTCGACGCCGAACGTGCCGAGCACCGTGCCAAGCGGGAGGCCGAATGACTCCAGAACAGGCCCCTGCTCGATGTGCAGCTCGAGGTACGCGGCGGCGCTCGCCAGTTCGGAGCGCGCGTCTAGGGCGTGGTCGAGATCGACGCCGAAGGCTCCGACGGCCTCCGGTAGCGTCACGCCGTCCCGATCAGTGAGCTTGCGAAGCTCGGTTTGATCCGCCATGGAACCGGCCGCGGCCGACGAGCCAAACAGCGAACGACCGAACCGTGCGCCCTCCTCGTCGGCCCAATCGACCAGTCGGACGGTGACGGGAGGGGTCCCTTCGGCTGCGAGCCGGCGAAGCACCTCGGCGCCGGCCAGAACGTTGAGAGAGCCGTCGAGCCAACCTCCATTTGGAACCGAGTCGAGATGCCCTCCGATCAGAACGGCCCGATCTGAAGCACCTGGAAGCGTGTACCAGTCGTTGCCCGCGGGATCACGGTGCACCTCAAGCGGCAGGTCGGCGAGCGACTCCGCGAGCAATGCGCGTGCTCGGGCCCACGTCTCCGTCCAGGCGACGCGCTGCGCTCCGTTCTCGTCGCCTGTGGCGACGCGGAGTTTCTCGAGTCCGGTGACGACGCGTGCGGGATCGAGCGGCACGGAGGCGAGATTACTGGCCCTCGACGCGCGATGTGGTAGGCATTGCCGATGGTCGTACGCGCTCTCAAGCGTCTCGGCGTCGCAGTCGGCGTGCTCGCTTTCCTGTGGGCGTTCTACAGCGGGTACCGCGAGCTCTGGATGCGAACCGGCTGGACACGCCCTTTCGCGGTCGACGACATCACGATGCCATCGCTTCGCTCGATCGTCGGTGCGCTGTTCGAGCCGGTACAGGCCGATGGCGGAAGCTTGCTCTCACTCCTCGCCCGGGCGTCCCTCTTCACTGCGAAGGAGGCGGCGGTCGGGTTCGCGATCGGCAGTGTCATCGGGTTCGTTCTCGGCGCGGCAATCGCGCAGTTTCGGATGCTGCAGCGGGGCCTCATGCCGTACGTTGTCGCGTCGCAGACGATCCCAATCCTTGCGATCGCGCCGATGGTCGTCGTCGGCCTTGGCAGCGTCACGATCGCTGGCTGGACCCCGACCGACTGGCTTCGTGTTTCGGTGATAGCCGCGTATCTCACCTTCTTTCCGGTGACGGTCAATACCGTTCGCGGCCTCGAGTCGGCCGATCCTCGGGCGGTCGAGCTGATGCGCAGCTACGCCTCGGGTGAGTGGGCGATCTTCTGGAAGCTGCGCGTCCCATCGGCGCTGCCGTACCTCTTTGGCGCCTTCAGGGTTGCGGCCACGGCGTGTGTTGTCGGCGCTATCGTCGGCGAGCTTCCATCATCGATCCAGGGCGGACTTGGATGAGCGATCATCAACTTCAACCAGTACTACGTCCTCAATCCGCAAAACCTCTGGGCGACGAACCTGGTTGCAGCGGTCCTCGGGATCTCGTTCTTCCTGCTCGTGGTTTTGACCGAGAAGCTTGTCGTCCACCGCCCACCCGAGCGGCTCGCGTGAGCGCTCCCGACACCGTCGTCTCGCTCGCCGGAGTAACGAAGACCTTTCCGAAGGGCGGCGTCACTGCGCTCGCGGACATTGACCTCGAAGTTGGGCGAGGCGAGTTCGTCTCACTGATCGGCCCGTCCGGCTGCGGAAAGTCCACGCTTCTCCGCGTCGTCGGCGACCTCGCCCCTCCGTCCGCGGGCACGGTTCTCGTCAATGGCAAGACGGCTGCCCGAGCGCGACTCGATCGTGACTACGGCATCGTCTTCCAGGCGGCCGTGCTGTACGACTGGCGCACCGTTGCGAAGAACATCGCGCTTCCGCTGGAGCTGCTGAAGTGGGACAGATCCCGCCGTAACGCCAGGGTCGCTGAGATGCTTGAGCTGGTTGAGCTGACCGGGTTCGACAAGCACTACCCGTGGCAGCTCTCCGGTGGGATGCAGCAGCGGGTTGCGATCGCGCGGGCGCTGTCGTTCTCACCAGCGATCCTGCTGATGGACGAGCCATTCGGCGCGCTCGACGAGATGACGCGCGAGCGGCTCAATCTCGAGCTCCTGCGCCTTTGGGCCGAGACCACCTCAACCGTCATCTTCGTCACCCACTCGATCTCCGAGGCGGTGTTTCTCTCAACGCGCGTCGTGGTGATGTCTCCTCGGCCGGGCCGCATCGCCGGGGTCGTGCCAATCGATCTCGCGCAGCCACGCGGGGTGCACACGCGAGAGGATCCGCGGTTCTTCGAGCTTGTCACCGAGGTGCGCGAGATGCTCCATGCGGTCGAACGCGACGATCCAGAGACCGTCGTATGAGCACCCTCGCGGCCACGTCTACGCCGTCCGGTACTCGGCGGATTGGCGCGATGGCGCACGCGTGGCTGCCCGCCGCGGTGGTGTTCGCACTCGGTCTCGTGTCCTGGCAGTGGCTCCTACCCGACGTCCTCGGGGTGAAGAGCTTCCTGTTACCGCGGCTCTCGGACGTGCTGCGCGCGCTCTGGGAGGAGCGTGACGCGCTTCGAACAGGTGGGTGGATCACGTTCAAGGAGGCGCTTGGCGGTCTGGTTCTCGGCAGCGTTGGGGCGATTGGCGCCGCTCTTGTGCTCGCGCGGTGGCGGCCTCTCGGGAACGCGCTCGTTCCGTATCTGATCGCTGCGAACGCAGTGCCTGTGATTGCGTTCGCGCCGATTACGAACGCCTGGTTTGGAACGCTGAGCCCGTGGTCGAAGGTCGTGATTGCAGCGGCGCTCTGCTTCTTCCCTGTCCTCGTCAACACGCTACGGGGGCTGACCTCGGTGCATCCCGCGTCGGTCGAGCTGATGCACTCGTACGCCGCCTCGGAGCGTGCGACGTTCTGGAAGCTCCGTATTCCAGCCGCGCTCCCGTTCACGTTCACGGCGCTGAAGGTCGCTTCGGTGCTTGCGATGATCGGCGCGGTAGTCGGTGACTACTTCGGCGGTTCCACCGAAGCGCTTGGGGTGCAGATCCAGAGCTCGGTCGCGCTCTCGCGGTATGAGGTTGCGTGGGCCGCGATCCTCGTCGCAAGCCTGCTGGGCATCGTGCTGTACGGAAGCGTCGCGATCGCAGAGCGCCTTCTCGTCCGCTGGCACCCATCGAGCCGGCCGGGCGGTTGAAACCCCACTCTTCACAATCCGCCTCCCGACCAGTCAGAATCGCTCCAGAGATTCACCACCCGTACATCGACGAAGGAGGGCACGTGAGGAAACGCGTATTGGTCATCGCTGCTTTGGTCATCACCACAGTAAGTCTCGCCGTGGTGAGCATGGCTGCCGCCGGCGCCTCGAAGAGCGGTGCCACGAAGGTCACCGTCCAGCTGAAGTGGGT
>JANNQQ010000244.1:0-4326 GCA_031400835.1 Actinomycetes bacterium
GAACGTGCGGAACGAGTTGGTCCTGGATGCGACCAAGGTCGCCAGGGAGATCGGCCCGGTGACGGGAGTTCTCGTCACCGGTGACATCGCGTTCTCGGGCAGTGAGACCGAGTTCGAGCACGCCACCAACTGGCTCCGCGACTTCTGCCGGTCTATCGGGTGCCACGAAGAGAGCGTCTGGGTTGTGCCGGGGAACCACGACGTCGTTCGGGACAAGACGAAGCGCAAGCTGACGCGGATGCTTCACCAGGGCGTAAGGAAGGACGGCTCAGACGTCGACAAGGAGCTCCGCGATATCTTCTCCGACGCGCAGTCTGCGGCCGCTCTCCTTGAACCGTTGGCGGACTACAACAAGTTCGCGGGTCGCTTCGGGTGCTCTATCTCGGCCGAGAAGCACTACTGGGAGCGCGACCTCACGCTCGCTTGCGGAACGCCCGTTCGGCTCCGTGGGCTTACGAGCGCGCTCGTATCGAACGAGGAGGATCGGCGCACGGGGATCGTTCTCGGCGCTGCTCAAGCGACCGTCGAACGTGCCTATGGTGTGCTCCACATGACGCTCTGTCACCACCCACCCGACTGGCTCCGGGACCACGACGCTGTCGAAGATCACTTGAAGTCGAAGGTCCACATCCAGCTCTTCGGCCACAAGCACTCGCAGCGGATCGACGAGATCAACGGCAAGGTGCGACTCGTCGCGGGAGCAATGCACCCGGAGCGCAACGAAGGGGGGTGGCTGCCCACCTACAACTTCTTGGAGGTCTCGCGCCGAGACAGCGACCGCATCGGCCTTCGCGTCTACCAGCGCCAGTGGAACCAGCCGGACACCAACTTCGTCGCGTGGCGCGACCCGAACAACGGGAAGGACCACCGCGAGTTCTTCTGGTCTGGGTTTCCAGCAGCCACAAAGACCGAGCGCCACAGCGGGGTCCCTCACGAGGCGGGGGGTGCTGCCGTCGCAGCATCAGTGCCGAGCTCGGTGGTGGCAACCACGGTGACTGAGAAGGACGACGCCATGCCGCCTCCGAACCACGAGCGTCGGCTCACATACCGATTCCTGACGCTGCCATTCCGCCACCAGATCGCGATCGCGAACAGTCTCAACCTCCTGACCGACGAGGACCAGGCGTTGAGCGACGAGCCGCTCTTCTGCGAGCTCTTCAAGCGCGCAACAGCGGGCGGGCTTCTCGCGAAGCTGTGGGACGAGACCGAGAAGCGTCACGCCGATCCGGCGCCCTTCAACCCTTTTGACACCTCGAAGTAGCCGGGAGAGCACATGCACAAGAACTTTGGAGAATGGTATCGGCTGGTGGCTCTCGAGCCCGACGGAGCCAAGCTCGCGAAGCGCTGGGCTGGGGTGAAGGCGTGGGCAACGGCACTGCGAAGCAGCGATGAGAACGTGCTCGAAACGGTCCGCATCTTTCATGGCATCCCGGCGAAGGCCTCGCGCGATCCGTTCCTAGAGGTCTTTCGGAAGCAGGACCCTGCGTTCCCGCAGCGCAACGATCTCGAGCTTCAAGTGCTCGCTGGCGCTTCGCTCGTCGAGTGCGTTCAAGCCGTTGACAGCAATGGCGACGGGTTGCGCACGGCCGTCCTCGCCGGCACTGCACTCGAGGCTTCCAGCCTCCGTGCAACTGAACCTCGGCTCGATGAGATCGCGAGAGAGGTGGGAACCGGGCTGCGCGGCCTCGCCGTTGAGCAGCGCAAACGCAGATCTGTCGACACCGACGCCATGCGGGAGAAGGCGAACGCCGCGACGGAGGCGATGAAGCAAATCCCCACCATCGCGGACTGGAACGTCCTGAAGACCGTCATCACGCCGATCTTTCAAGCGCTTGTGGATGCGGTCCGAGCGGCCGACGTAGAGCTGACGGACGCCGCCCACAGCCTGCGGTCTGCCGACGAGGAGACCAACATCCTGTGGTGGATTGAAGGTGGCTGCAGTCGCGACACGAACAAGCCGTGGGGAACGCTCAAGGATGCTGCAGCGATCATCGCGGGAACGGAGCTCGCCGACCTGACCGATGTGGCCTTGGGGCCGCGCGACGCGGCGGCGCTTCTGGATCGCGTACTCTCGGAGTCCAAGGGAAAGGGCAAGGACGCGCCGCTGGCCGGTTACATCAATGCTCTCCCCGACGACTGGGCTCGCGAGAGAACGGCCAACCTCGACGAGGCCACGCTCGGACTGGCACCGATCGCCCTCGCTACCTTCCATCGGGCGAAGAGCGACGCCTCGAGCTGGCAGCAATACTTCGACAGCTCCAGCGGCCTGAAGTCGTCCACCCAACTGACGGCAACTCGCGTGGCTCGTCAGGCCTACGTCGAGGCGATCCTGTTGCGGACGCTGGCCGACGCCGAAACGGAGGAGTGAGATGGCGGACGCAGTCGCGACAGATGAGAACGTCGAAGGCGTCGAGCCCGCCGAGGAAGTGGAGCCCGAATTCATCGAGCTTTTTTCAGGTGCCGCCCTCGGAGCCACCGATGCCGAGGTCATCACGTTGCGTTCGCGGACCCACCTGGTGGTCTTCGCGGGCGCGGAGGGTAGCGGCAAGACGACAGTGCTCGCTTCAATCTACGAGCGACTGAACCAGGGGCCGTTCGCTGGCTTCAAGTTCGCTGGGTCGAGGTCGCTCCTCGGCTTCGAAGAAATCTGCCACCTGAACCGGCTTGCATCGGGTGGCGTTCAGCCGGACACGCAACGAACGCGGCTGACTGAGGAGACGAAGTACTACCACCTCGCGCTGCGAGGCGCGGAGCCCGTCGCTGCTCGCCGCGACGTTCTCCTCTCTGCGATGTCGGGTGAGCTGTTTCGCATGGCCAAGGACTCGCAGGAAGACGCGGAGCGGCTCACGTTCCTGCGGCGTGCAGACACCATCGTCGTGCTCGTCGACGGCGAGCGTCTTGCCAACACCGCACAGCGAACGAGCGCGCAGGCCGACGCTGCCGACATCCTGGAGAGCTTGCTCGACGCCAACATGTTGAGCCCGAGTTGCCAGGTCGAGATCGTCTTCTCCAAGCTCGATCGCATCACGGCTGCAGGTCAGACGGCGCTCGATTTCCTCGGCAAGACGAAGGAGAAATTCGAGGGGAAGTTTCGCGCTCGCGTTCCGCGCCTCTCGTTCAGGAACATCGCGGCGCGTCCCGCCCCCTCGTCGGTGCCCGAGAGCTCGGAGGGCGGCCTCGCGGAGGCGCTCGCGTCGTGGACGACGCTGCCGCCGTCTGCGTCGCACGATGAGCAGCAAGGTGCTCCAGCTCCATCCCGCGAGGAGCGGGAGTTCAGCAAGTTCGGCTGGCGCCACTTCGAGCGGTTTAGGAGGAACCCGTGAGCAATCCGGCGAACCTTCTCTTCATCGGATTGCCCGGTTCGGGGAAGACCACCTTCTTGGCAGCCCTATGGCACGTGCTCTCTGACAGAAGCAGTGCGACGACGCTCAAGCTGACGAAGCTCAGCGGCGATCGGACCTACCTCAATCAGATCACGAAGGAGTGGCGCGAGTGCTCGCAGGTGCCGCGCACGAACCTGCAGAGCGAACAGGTCGTGGTCCTTCACCTCGACGGCGACTGCTTCGGGTCGTTCGACCTCTCGATCCCAGACTTGGCGGGCGAGGCCTTCAAACAGCAACTGACGGACCGGCGGATCAGCCGCCACCACGACGCCTTCGTTCAGGCGGCGACCGGCGTGATGTTGTTTCTCCACCCGGACGTGCAGAAGGCCACCCAGCTCACGGTGGCACGTCAGCTTGAGGCGACCTTGCCGGGCGGCCAGAAGGGAGCCACCAGCGCAGCCAACACCGGGCAGAACGCGTGGTTGCCCGAAATGCTCCCGCACCAGGCGAAGCTCGTAGAGCTTCTCCAGTTTCTCCTCGAGCGCACGCAAAGAAAGCTGCGCGTCGCTGTGGTGGTGTCCGCGTGGGACCTGGTCGAAAGCCTCGGCAAGCCACCGAACGCGTTCATCTCGCGGGAGCTCCCGCTGCTTCAGCAGTTCTTGGAGGCGAACGATGACCTCCTCGAGCACGCTGTCTTTGGGGTGAGCGCGCAAGGCGGCGACATCACCGTCGCATCGGAGAAGCAGTCGCTCCTCGAGCTCGACGATGCGTTGAAGCGCATCAAGGTTTGGCAGGACCACGAAACCGGGCAGGACATCACGAAGCCGATCGCGTGGCTCCTGGGGGGCGCGTAGCTCATGGCTACTGCGAGCATCCATCAGGCGATTCACGGATACCGAGATGGGCATCGGCTGCTGAGCAGCTCGACGTCGCTCCCGCCGGAGGCGACGCGGACGATGCTCGTCCTGAGCGACATGTCCGGCCCCTCGATGCAGCCCGGCTT
>JANNQQ010000245.1:0-4749 GCA_031400835.1 Actinomycetes bacterium
GCGCCGCGAGCACCTCCGCCACAGTCGACATTCCGACAAGCCCAGCGCCGAGTGTGCGGAGCATCCGAATCTCGGCTGGAGTCTCAAACGCGGGCCCAAGCCAGGCGGCGTACACGCTCTCGGGAAGCTCGTATCCAAGCCGCGCCGCTGCCTCACTGGCAACCGCACGAAGCAGCGGATCGTATGCGTTTGTCATGTCTGGGAATCGCGGGCCGAGGGCATCGTCATTCGGGCCAACGAGTGGCGAGGAACCCTGGAGATTCAGGTGGTCGGCGATCGCGACGAGCTGCCCTGGCTCGAACCTCGTGTCGATCGCGCCACACGCGTTGGTGAGCACGAGCGAACGGATCCCAAGCTGCCCGAGTACGCGAATCCCAAACACGGCCCTGGCAGGCGCGTGGCCCTCATAGAGGTGGGCGCGACCCTTCATCACCGCAACGGGAACACCGCCGAACGTCCCGAGGATGAGGGTTCCGGCGTGGCCGATCGCGGTTGCGACAGGCCAACCGGGGATGTCCGCGTACGGCACCTCAACCGCATCCTCAACGGCGTCGGCGAAGCCGCCGAGCCCGCTACCGAGCACGACGCCAACTCTTGGCTGAAGCGCAGATCGGCCGCAGATTACGGCAACGGCAGCATCGAGCTCGGTCGTCAGGCGGTGCCCTCGGCGAGCCGTTGGTCGTAGGCCGCGACGATCACTTGCACGGCCGCTGCTGGGTCGTCGGTGACGTGGAGGAGATCCAGGTCGCCGGGGGAGATGAGCCCATCGGCCAGCATCTCCTTCCGTACCCAGTCGAGCATCTCGCCCCAGTAGTCGGTATCGAACAGCACCACCGGAAACGTGCCGATCTTCCCGGTCTGAATGAGCGTGAGCGACTCGAACAGCTCGTCGAGCGTGCCGAAGCCTCCGGGGAAGATCACGAAGCCCTCCGCTGCCTTCACGAACATCGTCTTGCGCGCGTAGAAGTGCTTGAACGTGAGGGAGATGTCGCAGTACGCATTCCCCTGTTCGTGAGGTAGCTCGATGTTGAACCCCACTGAGAGCCCACCGGCCTCCTGTGCTCCCCGATTCGCGCCCTCCATCACTCCAGGCCCGCCGCCCGTCACCACTGCAAAGCCCGCCTCGACGAACGCGGCTGCGACGCTGCGAGCATGCGCGTACGTTGGGGTGTCCTCGCCAACGCGCGCCGAGCCAAAGATGGAGACGGCTGGCCGGTCGATCCGCTGCACAGTCTGAAAGCCAGCGAGAAACTCTGAGGCGATAAGCGATACGTCAGAGGCGAGGGTCTGGTGCGAGCGGCTGAAGACACGCCGATCGATTCCGCTTGGCTCCGTGCTCACAGACGGTCTTGTGGGACGTGGGCCGCATACATCCCAAACACGAGCGCCGCCACGGTCGCGAGCGAGATGAGTGCGACGAGGAACGACAGTCTCCGCGCCTCGGCGGGGTCTGACCTTCCGCCGCCTGCTCGGAGAATCTTCCAGGAGCGATAGATATGCCCGCCATCAAGAAAGGCGATAGGGATCAGGTTGAAGAGATTGAGCAAGAATCCTGTGTAGGCAAGCGCGAGCCACAGGTCCGACTCGATTGCCCGACCGACGACGAAACACACCGCCGCTGCCGCACCTCCAGCGATCGGCCCTGCGATTGACACGCGCGCGTTGACCCAGGGGTCGAAGCGACTATTCCGCAGCGCGACGTAGGCGCCGAGGAAGGGAATGAACACGGGCAGTTGCGGGTCGAGCCCTTGTAGCTTCGCCTCCACGTAGTGCCCTAGCTCGTGTACCAGGATCAGCAGGACGAAGCCGACCGCAAAGCGCCAGCCCCAGATCAGCGCGTACCCACCAACCGCAATGAAGATCCCGAAGAACTTGAGAATGAAAAACCCAAACTTGAGCACCAGGAGCCCGAGGCCGATGAGCGGAGCGAACAGCTTCTGCAACCAGTTCGTTCTCTTCGGAGGCGCAAGCCCGATCTGCCGCTCGACCTCCTCGCGCGCCAACAACCAGTCGTTCTCGGTGCGCGGGTCATCGCGCGGATCGTCGGGAGTCGTGCTCATGCCTATGAGATCGTAGGGCGGAGACAGACGGACGCCATCAGGAGCCCTGACTGATCCACTCCTCGCCGCCTGCGTAGATCTCCTTCTTCCACAGCGGAACCGTCTGCTTGAGCGTGTCGATCGCGTCCTTGCAGGCGGCAAGCGCGTCGGCACGATGGGCCGACGAGATCGCGATGACGACGCTCAATTCGCCTGGCTCGACGATGCCCGTGCGATGGTGAATCGCAATCCCGATCAGGTCGTACTGCGTGTGCAAAACGTCTGCGAGGCGACCCATCTCCTCGACGGCCATCTCCTCGTACGCCTCGTACTCGAGCCGCACGACCTCGCGGCCGCGCGCGTGGGCGCGCGTGGTGCCGATGAAGGTGACGATGGCGCCGGCCTCGACCGACGCAACCTCCGCGACGGCTGCCTCGGTAGACAATGGTTCAGGCGAGATCAGGAATGGTCCGCCGCCCGAGACCGGTGGGATGAGGGCGACCTCGTCGCCCTCCTCGAGCGGCGCCTCCCGATCGGCGTAGGCGCGGTTGACCGCAATCAGCAACCCTGCCGGCTCCTCGCCGAGCTCGAGCGCTGGCCACACGTCAGCGACCTTCGCGTCGGTAGGCAGATCAAGAATTCGCTCGCGGGTTCCCGCCTGCTCGCGCAGCCCCGCGAAGAGCCTTACAGCGATCCTCATGGAGCTGAGGGTATCGGGTGGGTTGATTCCAAGGCCCGGTGTCATGTTACATCTGTCCTATGGCGATCCTCGCGCAGCGCTCGAACCTCAACGAACAGGTCTACGACACTCTTCGTCGCCGAATCCTCGCGCGGACTCCTGGCCCCGGGGCGAAGCTGAGTCTCCACGAGCTTGCAACCGAGCTCGGGGTCTCGCGAAGCCCCGTCCACCACGCGCTCACGCGACTCGTCTCCGAAGGGCTGCTGACGGTCAAAGCGAGGCGCGGGTACTACGTCACCCCCGTCACCGAGCGCGCGCTCGCGGACGGGTACGAGGTGCGCCTCGCGCTGGAGCTTCATGCTGCCGAGCGGACGGTCGGAACCCTGACCCCGACGCAGCTGGAAGGATTTCGAGAGCTCCTCGGAGCCACAGTCGCAGAGATCTCGCATGAAGGCTGGGACGCGACGAATGCGTCCTTCCACGAGTACCAGATCGACCTCGCCGGTAACCAGATGCTGTCGAGCTTCTACCGCGAGCTGTCGGTGAACCTGATGATGCAGGTGATCCGAGGAGGCACGCTCGAAGGTGGTGAGTATCTCGCGACCGAGCACACTGCAATCGTCGAAGCGTTCGAGGCAGGCGATGCGTCTCGGGCAAAAGCGGCGATCGCTGCACACGTCGAGACAGGCAAGCGCATCGCGCTCGAGGCGATCGCCCGCGCCGGTGGCGCCCTGTAGTCCAACAACCCGTTCGAGCTATTGACGCTGTGCTGCGCGCGCTTCATCGTGGGTGCCACCAGACCCCTGCGAAAGGTGAAACTCATGCTTCGTCGCAAACGACGGGCAGTGGCGCTCGTGACCTCGATGGCGGCACTTGTCGCGGTCGTCGCTGGGATTGCGTGGGCGGCGATTCCCGATGGAAACGTCGTAAACGCCTGCTTCGCAACTCCGGGTGGAACGCTCCGAGCGGTCGATGTCCCCACCGACTGCGCCACCGGTGAGGCCGCCGTCGCACTTGGTGGGCCAACCCGCGGCTACTCGTTTTCCAACCCCAACAACGTCGAGCTGTCGGCAACATCCGTCGGGGTCGGCTCGGTCGACCTGGTCACCGGGACATACCTCGTGCACGGGAAGGTCAACATCTCGAACCTGAACTTCACTGCGCTGGGCGCGACCTTCGTTCCGTGCTCAATGAGACTGGTAGGAATCGGAGGCAACGTTGATCAGACGTGGATGATCGTCCCGTCGCCGCGTACCGGTCTGAACGCATCAAATGCGAGCATCTCACTCCAGGGCGTCGCGATCGTCCCGGCCGCTTACGGCAAGGCAACACTCGAGATGGTGTGCGCCTCGATCCCCCGTCCGACCGGTCCACCAACCGGCGTCATTGCACGCTACCGCCAGCTCCAAGCGATTCAGGTCGACTCGCTTCAGACAACGTCGTAGCCAGCGAGCGCATGGAGGATTCGCACCTGCGAGTCCTCCATGCGGGTACTTTCTGAACCGTCGGGCGTACACTTCTGCGCATGGCGGCCACGGACAGTCGGTGGCTTGAGCCGGGCATCGAAATGAAGTCGGTGTACAGCTCCGGTGACGGTCCTACGCGCGACCTCGAGGCGCCCGGCACGTACCCGTTCACGCGCGGCCCGTATCCGGACATGTACCGGGGCCGGCCGTGGACGATGCGGCAATACGCGGGATTCGGCTCGGCCGAGGAGACGAACGCACGGTTCCGGATGCTGCTCGAGCGAGGTCAAACCGGTCTCTCAGTCGCCTTCGACCTTCCGACCCAGCTCGGCTACGACTCGGATGATCCGCGGGCTGAGGGCGAGGTAGGCAGAACCGGCGTCGCAATCGACACCGTCGATGACATGGCGACACTCTTTACGGGGATTCCGCTGGGCGACGTCTCGACGTCGATGACGATCAATGCTCCCGCAGCGATGCTGCTGCTCCTCTACGAACTTGTCGCAGAGGAACAGGGTATCCCTGGCGATCGCCTGCGCGGGACTGTCCAGAACGACATCCTCAA
>JANNQQ010000246.1:0-5214 GCA_031400835.1 Actinomycetes bacterium
GCCGGCCCGCTATCGCCCTGGCCCTCGAGGAAGGCCTCTCCCCACCATTCCGGATACTCACGTGGACACGAGAGGAGCGCATAGATCTCCTCCGGTTGGGCATCGATTCGCCACTCGTCGCTGAATGAGTACGCCGCCACACCGATGATTCGCGCGCGAGCGCTTGGCGGTTTGGTCAGCGGGCAGTTTTCACGGTTCCCGAACAAGGACACCGCTACGCTTTCTCGATGCGCGTACTCGTTACTGGCGGCGCGGGCTTCATAGGCTCGCACTTTGTGAAGCGCATGCTCGCCGCAGGCGACGACATCGTCGTGCTCGACAAGCTCACCTACGCGGGGAATCCCGCGAACCTTGAGGGAACCGATGTCGAGGTGGTTGTGGGTGATATCGCCGACCCTGAGGCCGTCGCGCGGGCTGGTGATGGTTGCGACGCGGTCGTCAACTTCGCGGCCGAGACGCATGTCGACCGGTCGATTCTCGGTCCTCGCGAGGTGATAGAGACGAACATCACCGGTGTCCAGACCCTGCTCGAGTGGGTACGAGACTCGGGACGTCGGCTCTTGCACGTCTCCACCGATGAGGTCTACGGCGATCTCGAGGCGGGAGGCTCGTCCCGCGAGGGCGACCCGCTACGACCGTCGAGCCCATACAGCGCAACGAAAGCAGCCGGTGATCTCCAGGTATTCGCCTACGTGCGCACCTACGGGGTTGATGCGCTGCTCACCCGCGGTTCGAACACCTACGGCCCACATCAATACCCCGAGAAACTGCTCCCTCTGTTCCTGACTAACGCCCTCGATGGCGAACCGCTTCCGATGTACGGCGACGGACGTCAGGTGCGCGACTGGCTCTTCGTCGAGGATCACTGCGCAGGCATCGAGTGCGCGCTGCGCTCTGGCAAGCCGGGCGAGGTCTACAACATCGGCGGTGACGACGAGCGCGAGAACCGCGAGATCACAGAGCGTGTCCTTGCTGCCACGGGAGCTTCGCCGGAGCTCGTCCGCAGGGTAGAGGATCGAGCAGGTCACGACCGGCGCTACTCGCTCGACACGTCAAAGGCGCTTGAGGAGCTCGGGTGGAGCCCACAGACGACGCTCGACGAAGGGTTCGCACGCACCGCGACCTGGTATCGCGACAACCGCGCGTGGTGGGAGCCGATCAAGAGCTCAGGTGGGTATCGCGCCTACTACGAGAAGCAGTACGCCGCGCGGCTTCAGTCCTAGAGGCGTGTGGCCGAGAGAGGGAAAGGCGATGCGCCTCGGACTCCTGACGATCACTGCGCTCTGCGCACTTGCTGCGACCGCCGCAGCGACGCCCTCTCCGCCAACGGCAAAGAGCGGCCCGGTCTTCGTGCTCGCGGGCGGCGGCTGGGGCCACGGGGTCGGCATGAGCCAGTGGGGCGCGTACGGTCAGGCAAAGGCGGGTCGCACCTTCGACCAGATTCTGGCGCACTACTACACCGGCACCGCGCTGGGCGAGGCTCCACAGCCGATTGCCAAGCGGGTCCGCGTCCTGCTCGCCGACGGCGTTCCCACGGTCACCATGACGTCGAGCAAGCCCTTTTCTGTGGCGGACGCCAACGGCACCCGTTACGACCTTCCTGCGGGCGACGTTGCTGTCGGGCCAAACCTCGAGCTCCCGGTAGGCCCCGCGGGCGAGCCTGTCAGGCTCGTCGGTCCGATCCAGTTTCGTCCTCCATCAGGAGGAACCCTCAAGCGCGGCGGGTTGAGCTACCGGGGTGAGCTTCGCGTCATTGTCACCGCGAAGCGGCTGCAGCTCGTCAACGTGGTGCCACTCGAGAGCTATCTGCTCGGGGTCGTGCCCGGAGAGATGCCTCGGGATTGGCCGCTAGAAGCTCTCAAGGCACAGGCCGTCGCCGCCAGGACATATGCGATTGGCAACCTCGTGAAGGGCCGAACCTACGACCTTTACTCCGATTGGCGCAGCCAGGTGTACTACGGGGTCGAACGGGAGGCGCCGGGTACCACGCAGGCTGTGCGGGACACGAAAGGGAAGGTCGTGACCTTCGGGGGGAAGGTGGCACAGGTCTTCTACTTCTCCTCGAGTGGAGGTCGCACAGCGAGCGCGGCGGACATCTACGGCAGCGAGGTGCCCTACCTCATCTCGGTCGACGACCCCTGGGATGTGGCGTCCCCACACCATCGGTGGGAGCCGCGGCAGTTCACGGGCCGCGAGCTTGCGAAAGCATTTGGGCTAGCCGGCGCAGTGAAGGATGTCGTGGTGGCGCCAGGGACTCAGGGGGCTCCTGCGCAGGTCGTGTTCACCATCTCGGTGGGCCGCACCGCTACCTTCCGGCTCACCGAGGTTCGAGCCCGCCTGGCGCTCAAATCCACCACATTCCGCTTCGGAGTTCTCAATCTCTCCGCGCCCCTTGGAGCCGTCAAGGCGGGTGCGATACTCAAGCTCGACGGGGTAGCCCGGAACGTCGAAGGAGCCGTCCTTGAGCGGCGCGGTGTAGGCGGGACCTGGTCGTCTGCAGCGAAGGTCAGCCCCGCCCCTGACGGCCGGTTCACAGCCTCGCTCAAGCCCTCCGCGACCTCGACGTATCGACTCACGACTGCCGGCGTCGGCGGGCTAGCGGTCACGGTGAAGGTCGCGGAGCCATCGCCGTGATCGTGACCAAGGTGGCAGCCGGCTTGGCCACCCTGGTGCTCTCGCTTGCCGTGTCCGCAGGGCTCTCGACCTCTGCGGGTGCTGAGGCGAACCTCGCACGCCGTCTCGCGGCAGCTCCCGGTGACACGCAGCAGACACTGAGACCGTCGCTCACCCGCGGCGAGGCGGTTGTGACCGATGACCCGCTTGCTCCGGAGCAGTGGTACCTCGGTCGCACGCGCGCGCTCGACGGGTGGATAGAGCTACCGCCGCTCGCTCCAGTCCTTGTGGCGGTGATCGACTCGGGAATCGACCTCGACCACCCGGAGTTCGAGGGACGCATTGCGGCCGCGCGGAGCTTCGTTGAGGGATCGGTACGCGATACGAAGGGACATGGCACGATTGTCGCCGGGATCATCGCCGCGGGGTTCAACAACGGCATCGGGATCACTGGTCTTGCTCCCTCGGCGCAACTCCTCGTGGCGAAAGTCGTGCGCAGCGACGAAACGATCTCCGTGACCGCTGAAGCAAAGGCGATCCGATGGGCCGTCGACGAGGGTGCGCGCGTCATCAACATGAGCCTCGGAGGGTTGCGCGATCCGCGCGACGCCGACCGCGACACGTTCTCCGCTCTTGAGTCGGAGGCCATCTCGTACGCGGTCTCGAAGGGTGTTCTCGTCATCGCGAGTGTCGGGAACTCTGACCAAGCTCCGACGGAGCCGTGGCAGTACGCGAGCTACCCCGCGGCGCTGCCTCACGTCGTGGGTGTCAGTGCGGTGGGCGAGGGAGGCAACGCGCCTGCCTTCTCAAATCGCGACACGAGGTACAACGACCTTGCAGCCCCGGGCGTGGCAATCCTCTCGACCTTCCCTAGGAATCTCAGCAAGCCGGGATGTCTCGATCGTGGGTACACGCTCTGCGCCCCCGAGCGATATGAGAGCCCGGAGGGCACCTCCTTCGCGGCCCCTCAAGCTACCGCGGTGGCAGCCAACCTCATGGCCGTTCGGCCCGATCTCACAGCGTCGCAAGTCGCGGTGCTCATAGAGCGCACGACAGCCGATTCGAAGCCGTCGAGCGGGTGCGGGCGGTGTCTCCCCGGACGTGACTCGCTGACCGGGTGGGGTGAGCTCGATGGAGCCGCTGCCCTCGCCGCGCTTGACGAAGCCTTGCCCGCCACCGACGTGCTCGAGCCGAACGACGATGCCGGCCCCGGCGCGCGCAGGCTGTTCTTCCCTCCGGGCGCCGGAGCACGGACGGTCAGGGCAACGCTCGACTTCTGGGACGATCCCACCGACGTCTTTGGCGTCTACCTTCGACGGGGGCAGAGACTCTTTGCCTCGCTGACCGCGTCGGGGGCCATCACCACGCTCGCCCTGTGGGCGCCAGCTACCGACACCGTTGAGGAGCAGACCGACCGCTCAAGGCGCCTCGCGGTGTCGGCGACCCCTGGCGCACGCGAACGGATCAGCTGGACGGCGAAGGAGACGGGCTGGCACTACGTCCAGGCACGCGTTGACGCGCGCGTAGGTCCTGTCCCGACGGTTCTCTCAGTATCGCGGGCTCCCAAGTAAGCCGACGCCTAGAGCAACTCATCAGTTGGGACGTCCCTGAGAACTCGCGCAGGGCTCCCGACGACGACAACACCTGGTGGCACGTCCTTCGTCACGACGGCTCCCGCGCCAACGAATGCCTCCGCACCAATTTCGACCCCGGGGCACAGGATTGCTCCACCTCCGACCCGAGCACCCCGGCGAATGGTCGGGCCTTTGAGGAGCCCAAGGCGCTTCTCGGTTCTTCCCATGTAGTTGTCGTTGGTCGTCACGACGCACGGGGCGATGAACACATGCTCCTCGAGCGTGGAGTACGCCGTGATGTAGGCGCCGGCCTGGATACGCGTGAAGGCTCCTATCGTGGTGTCGTTCTCGACGAGCGATCCCCGCCCGACGACGACATCGTCGCCGATGGTGACCCGCTCGCGCACGCACGACTGATCGCCGACGATGCATCGCTCGCCGACGGTGGAACCTGCGAACACGATCGCGCCGGTCGAGATCACGGTGCCTTCGCCGATGATGGTTGGCGGCAGAGGGTCGCGCTTGGCGGTGGAGCGCGACGAAAGCGTCGGCTGCTTTCCAACCACCGCGTGCTCGAGCACCCTCACATTGTTGCCAAGTGCGGTGCCTGGGTACACGACCGCAGTCGGGTGGACCTCTGCACTCACGCCGGAGCGCCTGTCCGTAGCGAGATCGTGAGTCGATCGAGTGCACGCACCACCGCGAGCCCGTCGAGCGCTTCGCGATGGTCTCCAGGCCCTTCTTCGACGAGTCGCAGGAAGTGCGCGAGCTCGAGCCGCAGCGGCTCGTCGTTCGGGATCTTTGGGCTGTGGATGTCGCCTGTGCGCGTACGCCACTCGCCGTAGCTGTCGGCGGGCTCCCAAGGGGCCTTCTCGTAGACCGTGACCTTGCGCTCAAGCTCCATGTCGTCGAACACCACCATCTTCTCGCGACCAACGACGGTCATCCTCCGCATCTTGTGCGGATCGAGCCAGGAGAGGTGCATGTGCGCGACCTTGCCCGACGGGAAGCGGAGAAAACAGAAGAC
>JANNQQ010000247.1:0-3453 GCA_031400835.1 Actinomycetes bacterium
GACCAACGACGGTCATCCTCCGCATCTTGTGCGGATCGAGCCAGGAGAGGTGCATGTGAGCGACCTTGCCCGAGGGAAAGCGCAGGAAGCAGAAGACGACGTCCTCGATCCCCTTCTGGAGGTAGTCCACGCCGTGGGCCACGGCCTCGCTCGGCTCCTCGCCAAGGAGCCAGAGGATGACGGAGAGGTCGTGGACGCCGAGCGACCAGAGCGCGTTCTCGTTGGAGCGGATCACGCCGAGGTTCTGCCGGTTGCCATACACGCAGGCGACGTCCCCG
This sequence comes from Actinomycetes bacterium, assembly GCA_031400835.1. Classification (GTDB taxonomy): domain Bacteria; phylum Actinomycetota; class Thermoleophilia; order Gaiellales; family Gaiellaceae; genus Gaiella. The sequence goes on from JANNQQ010000247.1 coordinate 279, forward strand.
AGCTCTCCGCTATCGAGCAACTCCTTCACCTTGCGCAGCCCGGGGTGGTAGAGCAACAGATGACCTGGCATAAGCACGAGATTCCCCGTCTTCGCCAGGGAGACGAGCTCCTCCATCTCCTCGCCGCGCATCGCCGGAGGCTTCTCGACAAAAACGTGCTTGCCTACCTCGAGCGCCTGCTTCGCCAGCGCGTAGTGCGTGGGCACGGGTGTTGCGATCACGACCGCGTCCACCGTGTCGTCGGCCAGCATCTCGTCGAAAGAGGCAGTCGTCCGCGCTTTCGGATATCGCCCCGCGTAGTCCTTGAGCCGGGCCTCGTCGGTGTCGCAGATCCAGGCGAGCTCCGTCAGCTCACCAACCACCCGTACGACGTTCCTGCCCCAGCCACCGACGCCGGCGTGGGCAATGCGGGTCACAGCTTCCAGATCCGATCGCTCGTAACGCCGGCCTTGCCGGTGGCATTGCGGAGGTCGACCACGAGCGTTGCCTCTTCGACAAGCCGGGCGTAGTCGATGCCACTGTGTGCTGTTGCGATGACCACCGCATGGTGATCGCCTGGCGTGAGAGGCACTGACGTCATCGTGAGCCCGTGCTCTGTGAAGGAGGGCACGTGGGGGTCGTGGTAGGAGACATCGGCGCCCGCATTGCGCAGCAGCTCGATGAGCTTCACCGCCGGTGACTCACGCATATCGGAGATGTCTGCCTTGTACGCGACGCCGAGCACGAGGATCTTGGAGTCCTTGAGAGATCGGCCCGAGCCGTGATTCAGCGCCTGTGACACGCGCGACCGGCAGTAGTAGGGCATGTTCTGGTTGACCTCGCCTGCGAGCTCGATGAACCGCGTGGAGAAGTCGTATTCGCGCGCCTTCCAGGTGAGATAGAACGGGTCGATCGGGATGCAGTGTCCCCCGAGACCCGGGCCTGGCTGGAAGGGCATGAACCCGAAGGGCTTGGTCGCTGCCGCGTCGACGACCTCCCAGATATCGATTCCCATCCGGTCACAGAGCTGTGCGAGCTCGTTGACCAGGGCGATATTGACGGAGCGGAAGATGTTCTCGAGGAGCTTGGTGAGCTCGGCTGCCTCGGGCGACGAGACGCGGTGGATGCTGTCGATTGCCGTTCCGTACAGCGCTGCTGCGGCGTCGGTCGAGGCGGCATCAATGCCGCCAACGACCTTCGGGACGGTCTTCGTCGTGTGGTCGAGGCGACCCGGGTCGACCCGCTCGGGCGAGTATGCGAGGAAGAAGTCCGTACCGGCCGTGAGCCCCGAACCGGCCTCGAGAAGGGGGAGCAACTCATCGCGTGTTGTTCCGGGGTAGGTGGTCGACTCAAGCACGACGAGATGCCCCTTCCGAAGCCGGGTGGCGATCTGCCGGGTCGCGGCGAGCACGATCGAGAGGTCTGGCTCGCGCTGCTTCGAGAGCGGGGTCGGAAGCGCGATCAGGATTGCGTCGGCGTGTGCGAGCGTGTCGTAGTCGGTCGTCGCGTGGAGTCCACGGTCGTCGACCAGGGAGCGCAGCTTCTCGGATGGAACATCCTCGATGTAGCTGTCCCCGCGGAGGATCTGCGCCACACGTTCCTCGCTGACGTCGACGAGGACGACCGTACGACCTGCGTCGGCGAACACCTGAGCGAGTGGGAGGCCGACGTATCCCGCACCGATGATCGCGACATCGAATGTGCGCGCCTCCCCTTCGGGGGACGCAGGGGTTGCGCCGGACGGGTCCATGGCGCGGAATCGTACCGTCAGCGGTAGTGCGACCCTCATCAGCGGGCGTTGGCTACGAACGGCGTTGGTTGGTGGTGTTCTCCCCCAGTCGGGGGAGGCGCCGCGCCGAGTCGCGCCTACCGTCAGAGGGAGCACTACGACATCGAAGGGAGAAGGCTCTGCGGCCTCACGCTTCACGAACGCCTGCGGTTGGCGCGCCGATGCGTCGCTCTCTGTCCGCTCTTCAGATAGTGGCGCTGGTGCTCATCGTCGCCGTGCCCGTTCCGCTGGTCGGCGTGAGCGGTCTGGCTCTGCCCTTACCGTCCTGGGTTGAACGGGTCGCCACAAGCCTCGTTCCGGGAGGCGCCGAAACGCAGTTCGAGCTTGCGGAGTCCGCGCCGACAGGCGCGTCGGGATTCGAGATCACGAAGACCACGGTCGAGAAGCGCGTGTTCTTCGCAGCGGCGGCTCAACCCCCACCGGTCGTCGCTGACGAGGACAGCTCCTCGCCCGTCAGCGTGGCGTTGCCGCGGCCCGTAAGCAAAAGCACATCGTCGTCGGAGGCCCCTCCGGTCACCGACGTCCCTGATGAGACTCCCATCCCAAGCCCTGTGGCCGTCGAGGACGAGGACGCCACGGCGGGCGCGGCCACGTCGGACGACGTTGCCCCCTCGGTAGACACCCCGGCCGAGCCGTCGGCGCCTACCCCCAGTCCTCCGCCTCCGCCTCCCCCCGCCCCGGTCGAGGAGACCGACGAGGCGACGGAGCCCACCGAGGTCACCGAGACAACCCCGACTCCACTCCCCGGCATTCTCCCCGATCCAGCTATCGCGGGAGCGGCAAACGGCAATGGGAACAGCGGAAGCGGAAACAGCGGCAGTGGCAATGGGAACAGCGGGAGCGGTAACAGCGGGAGCGGCAACGGCAACGGCGGGAGCAGCGGAAGCGGAAACAGCGGCAGTGGCAGCGGCAACAGCGGAAGCGGGAACAGCGGCCGCGGCAGCGGGAAGAACGGCTCGTGAGCCGGCGCCGGCCACGGAACCCGGGCCGCGATCCGCGTCCGCCCCAGCTCGTCCTGCGCTTTGCCATCGTTGCGGCGCTGAGCCTCGCTGTGGCGGGTGCCCTCGTTGTGTTTGTGCTCCGCAATCTCGACGTCCAGCGAGCTGAACGCGAGGCGATCGCGCGGGCCGGGTTGGTGACGGACATTCTCTTCCGCCCTAACCTTCGACCCTCAGATCTCCGTGGCGTCGTCGTAGGCAAGCGGCGTGTCGAACTCGACCAACTGCTTGAGCGGCACCTCCTGCTCGACAGCATCGCGCGCGTCTCGCTCGTTACCGCGGACGGTCTTGTCGTCTACTCCAGCGACCATCGGTTGATCGGCAAGCGCGTGTCGCGTCCGGAACTCGTGACGCAAGCTCTTCGGGGCGCCAGCGTCGGGGCGGTGGCCGACATCGCTCCTCGCACATC
>JANNQQ010000248.1:0-5441 GCA_031400835.1 Actinomycetes bacterium
GCGCCGCGCGGCCTGGACCGCCACCGCGCAGGGCAGATCGCAGATCTCGACGACCTCCTGAATCGCGTGCGAGATATCACCGACGCGGCTCCCAACCCGCGCCGCCGCGATGCCGACGACCAGCGCTTCCTGCGCGACATCGAGTAGGCGCTGCGTCTCGGGAGCGATCTCGCCGATTGCGAAGGTGTAGGCGCTGTCTCCGATCGCGCCGTCGAGCGTCGCGCCGACATCGATTGTGATGAGATCCCCCTCAGCCACTACGTCTTCGCCTGGGATCCCGTGCACGACGACATCATTGAGCGAGATGCAGATCGCACCCGGGAACGGACAGACCGGGCCTGGGTAACCCTTCGATGTCGGAATCCCGCCGCGGGCCACGATGAAGTCCTCGGCGATGCGGTCGAGCTCGCCCGTCGTGATACCGGGGCGCAGGTGCTCCCCTACATGCAGGATCGTCGCAGCGGAAAGCTCGCCAGCGCGCGCGATCCTCTCAAGCTCGTCCGGCCCCTTGCGAATGATCATTCGGAGTCGTTCCCGAGTGATGGGCCGAGCATCGCTTCGATCTCGGCAAAGACGTCATCGATTCCCCGTTCTGCACGGAGCGGGGCAAGGGCACCGGAAGCGCGGTAGTACTCGACGACTGGCTCCGTCTGCTCGTGGTACACCGCGAGCCTTCGTGCGATCACGTCGGGAGTGTCATCGGCACGTCCCTCTGCTTTCGCGCGGCCGAGCGCACGTTCCTTCGCGATGTCGTCGGTGAGGTCGAAGAACAGCACCGTGTCGACGGTTCGCCCACGCTCCGCGAGCCAGGCATCAAGCGCTTCGGCCTGCGTCAGATTCCGCGGGTACCCGTCCAGAACGAAGCCGGCAGCAGTATCGGTGTCCGAGAGTCGCTCCTGAACGAGCTCGGTCGTGAGGTCGTCGGACACCAACTCACCCGAGTCCAGGATTGCCTTGACACGTATGCCTAGCAGTGTGCTGTCCGCGATCGCCGTGCGGAACATGTCACCCGTCGAGACATGTGGAATGCCGTATGCAGCGGCCAATCGGGTCGCCTGAGTTCCCTTACCGGAGCCCTGCGGGCCAAGCACTACAAGGTTCATCGCGCGCACCTTCTTCCCGCTAGCGGAGGAAGCCCTCGTAGTTCCGCATCATCATCTGCGACTCCATCTGGCGCATGGTGTCGAGCGCTACGCCGACCGCGATGAGGACAGAGGTGCCGCCGAGCGCTCCGGCACTCGCCTGGGAGAACCCGCCGTAGCGGATGAACAGGCTTGGAGCCACTGCGACGAGCGCCAGGAAGAGCGAGCCAGGCAGTGTGAGGCGCGTCAGCACACGGTCGAGGTACTGCGCGGTGGGCGGGCCTGGGCGGATGCCGGGGATGTAGCCACCGTGCTTACGTAGGTTGTCGGCCTGCTCGACCGGGTTGAACTGCACCGCCGTGTAGACGAATGCGAAGACGACGATCATGACGCCCTCGGTGATCAGGTAGAGCCAGTCACTCGGCTGGAAATAGGTGTTGACGAAATCCTGGGTCGCCGGGATGTACTGCGCCGCGGTCGGTGGGAACGCCAGCAGAGCAGCCGCGAAGATGACGGGAATGACGCCAGCCATGTTGACGCGAAGCGGCATGTACGTCGAGCCACCCGAGGTCAGCCGTCGGCCAACCTGGCGCTTTGCGTACTGGATCGGAATCTTCCGCTGCCCCTCCTGGACGAACACGACCGCAGCGACGATGCCGAGCGCGATCAGCGGGAAGAAGATGCGCTCCATCGGGCCACCGTTCCACCAGGCCGTGATCCCGAGCGGGAGCCCTGTCAGGATCGAAGCGAAAATCAGGATCGAGATGCCGTTTCCGATCCCGCGCTTGGTGATCTGCTCGCCCATCCACATCAGCAGTACGCAGCCCGCGGTCAGCGTGGAAATGATCAACACCGTCCTGCCGGCATTCGCCTGCAACACTCCCTGGCTCCGGAAGAGGAAGGTGTAGCCGAGCGCCTGTGCGGCGGCGAACATCACCGTGAGGTAGCGCGTGTACTGGTTGATCTTCGCGTAGCCGGACTCGCCCTCCTTTTGCAGCTCGCTGAGCCGCGGAATGACCACGGTCATCAGCTGGACGATGATCGACGCCGTGACGTACGGCATGATCCCGAGCGCGAAGATCGAGAATTGCGAGAGAGCACCACCGGAGAAGAGGTTCAGCAGGTTGAAGATGCCACCTGTCCTCGACAGGTAGCTGTCGATTGCCGCAGCATCGACGCCGGGCGAGGGGATCCACGACCCCAGCCGGTAGAGCGCCAAAACGAGCGCAGTGAACAGGAGCCGGCGGCGGATCTCCGGGACCCGCCAGGCGTTGGTCAGCCAGGAGAGCACGTGCTAGCGCTAACCCTCGGCCTCGTCGGAGACCTCGACCTCCACCTCGGGCTCTACCGCAGTGGTTTCGACGACCTCGTCGGTCTCCGTCTCAACGGGCTTCTTGCGCGCGGGCTTGCGTTTCTTCGGAACCGGCTCGCCACGGAGCCAGACGACTGTCCCACCGGCCGCTTCGATCTTCTCGCGTGCGGTCTTCGAGAAGCCGTGAGCAGAGATCGTAAGCTTCTTCGTCAGCTCACCAACGCCAAGGATCTTCACGTCGACCGAGACCTTGCGGATCAGGCGCTTGGCCTTGAGCGTCTCCGGTGTGACTTCCTCACCGGCCGCGAATCGCTCCTCAAGCGAACTCAGGTTGACCGGCTGGGTGTATGTCCGGAAGGGGCCGATCGGCATCGCGTCGGCGGACGTATTTCCGCGGAGCTTGGGGAGTCGCATGTCGATCGGCATCTGTCCGCCTTCGAACCCAGCGGGCATCTTGTGCGAGCCGGCGCGGGACTTCTGGCCCTTGATCCCGCGACCGGAGTACCGGCCCTTGCCGGATCCCATGCCGCGTCCTACCCGCTTGCGAGGCTTGCGCGGCTGTGCCGGCTTGAGGGTGGAAAGACTGAGTGTGGGGAGGTTCTGTTCGTCCGACATTGGTTTCAGCTCCCTTCGACCCGAACGAGGTGCGCAACCAGGCGCAGCTTGCCCTCGAGCGACGGGTTCATCGTATGCTCAGCGCTCTTACCGATCCTGCCGAGGCCAAGCGACCGCATCGTCCCGCGATGGCGCTGGCTCTGCCCGACAACGCTCCGCACCTGGGTAACCGTGACCTTGGTCATGCTGACGGAGCCGCCTCGACCTCGGCCTCGACGGACGCCGTTTCGACGGGTGTCTTCGGGGTGCGCGGCAACGGCAACACGTCACGAATGCTCTTCCCACGTGCCCTCGCAACGTCCTCGGGTCGCCGAAGACGCTGGAGGCCGTTGACCGTAGCTTTCGCCATGTTGATGGGGTTCGTGGTGCCAAGGCTCTTCGCGAGCACGTCGCGGATCCCGGCGAGCTCAAGCACGGCCCGCACTCCACCACCTGCGATCACGCCCGTTCCTTCGCTTGCGGGGCGGAGGACGACGCGTGCAGCGTCAAATTCGCCGACTATCTCGTGCGTGATGGTCGTGCCGTGCTTGGGCACGCTGAAGAGATTCTTCTTCGCGTCGTCAACGGCCTTCGAGATGGCGAGCGGAACCTCCCGCGCCTTCCCATAGCCCACGCCGACCCGGTCGACCTCGTCGCCGACGACGACAAGTGCGGTAAACGAGAACCGCCTTCCGCCCTTGACGACTTTGGCGACGCGGTTGATCTCGATTACACGCTCCTTGAGCTCTCGTGACTCTGCAACTTCGACTGCGCTCAAAACTCCAGTCCTCCCTCGCGTGCGCCCTCTGCAAGCGCCTTCACGCGTCCGTGGTAGAGGTAACCGCCTCGATCGAAGACGCACGTCGTGATCCCCGCTGTCGTAGCGGCGGACGCGATTGCCTTGCCGACCTCGGTCGCCTGCTCGGTCTTGGTGCCCTTGAACGCGCGGAACGCGAGCCAGCTCGACGAGGCGAGCGTCCGCCCGGTCTCATCGTCTACGAGCTGGGCAAACACGCCCTTGTTCGAACGAAAGACGACGAGCCGTGGCCGGGCCGCGGTGCCTGCCACCTTGCCGCGGACGCGGCGATGACGGCGAAGACGTGCTTCGCGGGTGCTGAGTTGGCTCATGCTCTCTTACCGACCTTCCTACGAACGACTTCGTCTCGATAGCGAATCCCTTTGCCCTTGTAGGGCTCGGGAGGCCGCACCTTGCGAATCTCTGCGGCCGTCTGTCCCACCGCTTGCTTGTCAATGCCCTTTACGACGATCTGCGTCGGCACCGGAACATCGAACGTGATTCCCGCCCGCGGCGTGACGGTTACCGAGTGCGAGTAGCCGACCGCGAGCTCGAGCACCTCGCCTTTGAGCTGTGCGCGGTAGCCAACGCCCTGGATCTCAAGGTGCTTCTCGAAGCCGCTCGTTACACCCTCGACCATGTTGGCAACGAGTGACCTTGTGAGGCCATGCAAAGCGCGATCGGTACCGCGATCGGTGGGTCGCTCGACCAAGAGGACGCCGTCCTCCTGCTTCAGCGCCATGCGATCCGGGATCGTCCGCTCGAGCGCGCCGAGAGGTCCGTTGACCTTCACGTGACCACCGACGGATACGTCGACGGTGACGCCGGCTGGAACCTCGATTGGCCTTCTCCCAATTCTGGACATCTACATCTCTTCTCTCTGCTCTTGTTGCTGTTTCGTATCTAGGCAATGTCGCCTAGGGCGACAGTGCCCTACCAGACGAACGCCAATACCTCGCCGCCAACGCCACGCTCTTGAGCCTGGCGCGTGGTGATCACGCCGATGGAGGTGGAGAGAATGGCGGTTCCGAGTCCCCCGAGAACGCGCGGGAGCCTGTCCTTGCGCGCGTAGACGCGCCGACCCGGCTTCGACACACGCTTGAGGTCGGTGATGACGCGCTCACGATTCCTACCGAACTTCAGGTCGATAACGAGCGTCGAGAACGGTTCACCCTCGACAACACGAAAGCCCTTGATGTACCCCTCCTGCTCGAGGAGCCGCGCGATCTCCTCCTTCATGCGGGAGGTAGGCATGGACGCACTGTCGTGCATCGCGCGATTCGCGTTACGAATGCGAGTAAGCATGTCTGCAATCGGATCAGTAAGCACTAGTTCCTCCGGAAACCGTGTTTCCATCACCATGACCGTGCCCGCCGAAGGCGGAACCAATGTAATCGGAAGAGTTCGTGGTGATTAGCCTTTGCATTTCAGTCACCGTGAGAGTGTGCCCGCCGAAGGCGGGACCAATGTAATCGGAAGAGTTCGTGGTGATTAGCCTTTGCATTTCAATCACCACGAACTCTTCGTCATTCCGGGAATCGCGCCTTCGTGCGCGAGGTCGCGCAGGCAGATCCGGCAAAGCAGGTACTTACGGAACACGGCGCGCGGCCGGCCGCAGCGATTGCAGCGCGTGTACCCCTGCGACTTGTGCTTGGGA
>JANNQQ010000249.1:0-5014 GCA_031400835.1 Actinomycetes bacterium
GGTGCGCCGTCGAAGGCGCTCGGGTTGCCCGGCCTGCGCCTGGGCTGGCTCGTGACCCGCGACGAGAATCTGCGCCGTGCGGTGATCGACCTCAAGCTCTACACGACGATCTGCTCGAGCGCGCCGAGCGAACTGCTGACCGCGCTCGCGCTGCGCCACCACGATCACCTCCTTGAGCGAAACCGTGCGATCGTTCGTACGAATCTCCCACTCGTCGCAGCCATGCTTGCCCGGCACGAGGATCGTCTTAGCTGGGTGCCACCCACGGCCGGGCCGATCGGTTTCCCACGCATGCACCGTCAAACCGACACCCAGGTGCTGTGCGAGGAGCTCGCAGCAAGCGAGTCCGTGCTGCTCCTCCCGGGCAATGTCTACGCCCATCCTGAGCACGTCCGGATCGGCTTCGGGCGGGTCGGGATCGAGGAGGCGCTCGCTCGGCTCGAGCGTTTCCTCTCACGCTGAGCGCCCTCGTAGTCGGCCTCAAGTCCAGGTCGCCTCCGCCGACGACAATGTGTGTCTCCCGCGGCGATCTCCCGATCCGAAGCGTCCCTTCGCGGGCCCAGCTTGCGGCCTCCGGCTGCCACCGAAGCTCCGCAGCGGCTCGGCGACGACCTCGTAGCGCAGGGCCTGATCACCTCCACGCAGCTCGCCTGGGCACTCGAGGCACACGAGCGAACGGGGGAGCGTCTCGGCCGGATCCTGCTTGCCGCGGGGCTTGTCGACCGCCGTGCTCTCTACCGGACGCTGGCTCGCGCCTGGAGTCTCCCGTTCTACGACCTCCGAGAGTCGCCAGCAGAGGTGGCCGTCGCTGAGCGGTTCCCGCGCGAGCTGCTCGTCCGGGAAGGTTGGATCCCGTTTGCGGTGCATGGGCAGACGCTCGTCGTTGCGACGTGTGAGGAGCCGACCTCTGCTCAGACCACAGACATCCTCGAACGGTCACAGGCGGTTGGGCTCGACGTCAGTACGGTCCGGTTCGTCGGTACGACCGAGTGGGATATCCGCTACGAGGTTCGGCGAGTCTTCCGCGCTCAGATACAGAAGGCGGCGTCGTACGAGCTCCTCGAGCGCGACGCGAGCCTCTCTGCGGTCACCTCGCTTGTCCTGTGGCAGCGCCTCGCGCTGATCATCAGCCTCGGGTCAATGGCGATCCTCGCCGTGACCGTCCCGCGTTACCTGCTTGCGGGGATCGTCGTCGTCCTCTCCATCGGCTTTCTCGTCTCTGTTTCGTTCAAGCTGGTCGTCTGTCTTGTCGGCTGGAGGGTCCCGCAGACAGGAGACGGGGCATCAGCAGATCTCGAGCGGATCGCCGATAGCGACCTGCCGTGGTACACGATTCTCGTCCCGGTGTTCGGTGAGGCGAACATCGTCGGCAACCTGATCGAGAACCTCCGCGCTATCGACTATCCCCCCGAGAAGCTCGAGATCCTCCTACTGATGGAGGAGGAGGACTCGGAGACGATCGAGGCTGCCCGTGCTGCGCGACCACCGGACCTCGTCCAGTTCGTCCTGATCCCCGAGGGCATACCCCAGACGAAGCCCCGAGCGTGCAACGTGGGGCTCCTCTTCACGCGTGGGGAGTACGTCGTCATCTACGACGCCGAGGATCTCCCTGAGCCGGGCCAGCTTCGGGAAGCGGTGCAGGCGTTCCGCAACGGCGGTGATGACATGGCCTGCGTCCAGGGGAGGCTCAACTACTTCAACGCGTACGAGAACGTGCTCACGCGCATGTTCACGCTCGAGTACTCGTATTGGTTCGACTACATGCTTCCCGGCCTTGACCGGCTTGGCCTGCCGATCCCACTCGGCGGCACCTCGAACCACTTCCGCGCCGCACGGCTGCGAGAGCTTGGTGGGTGGGACGCGTTCAACGTGACCGAGGACGCCGATCTCGGTCTTCGAGCAAGCGCACTCGGGTACACCGTCGGGATCATTCCCTCGACGACATGGGAGGAGGCATGCTCTCAGGTGCGTCCATGGATTCGGCAGCGGACGCGCTGGATCAAGGGGTACATGCAGACCGCGCTCGTCCATACGCGGCGGCCGGTGCGGTTCGCGCGACACGCGGGGTTCAGGGGCTCGCTCGGTCTGATCCTCCTCGTCGCCGGCACGCCGCTGACCTTCCTTGCAGCTCCGATCCTCTGGCTCTTCACGATCCTCTGGCTGGCGGGTGCCGGGCGCACGGACGAGGTACATATTCAGTATCTGTTCCCGCACCCGCTCGACGTGATCGCCCTCGTCTGCTTCATCGGCGGCAACGCCTCGGTGATCGTGCTCAGCGCACTCGCCGTACTCCGCCGGAAGCTCTACCCGCTGCTTCCCTTTGCCGCCCTTGCGCCCTTGTACTGGACGCTCCATTCATTCGCTGCCTGGCGAGCGCTCCATCAGCTGATCCGCAACCCGTGGCTCTGGGAGAAGACGCCGCACGGGCTTAGCGGTGTGACAGCGACGGCCGGCGTCGTGGCGCTCGGCGGGGGCAGCCCCACGGGTGAGACGGCGGAGGAAAACCATGGGTGATCGCCTGCAGCGGCAGGGCGGATGGGACGACTATCGTCAAGGTGTCACTCGCGCGATGCGCGCGGCCCGAACCGAAAGGCCCGACCGTCCATGCAGTCAGCCCCCGGCATCACTCCCGAAGAGCTCCGCGAGCGACGTGAGCGCCTCTACGAAGCACACGCATCGAACACACTGACGGGGATCGTTCTCTTCGATCAGCAATACGTTCAGTACTTCACCCGGTTCTCGTTCCTTGCGACAGAACGGCCGGTGGCGTACGTCGAGAGCGCTGCAGGGGAGCGGGCCGCGTTCGTGCCCGAGTTCGAGGTCGCGCGCGTCAAGGCTGAGACCGACTTCGACCGGGTCGAGTCGTACCCCGAGTACCCGGGGATTCAGCATCCGATGAGGATCCTGGCCCGCGTGCTGTCCGACATGGGGATCACAGGTTCGATCGGCGCCGACCAGGACGGATATCCGGGCATCCTCGGCTATGAGGGCCCGTCGGTCAGCGACGTCACCGGGGCAGACGTTGTCCTACTGGCCCCCACGATTGAGCGGTTCATGGTGCGCAAGAGCCCGGCGGAGATCGAACTGATTCGCGAGAGCTCGCGCTGGTGTGAGCACGCACACCGCCTGCTCCAGGAGTATTCGCGTCCCGGCACGACAGAGGCGCAGGCGAGCCTGCGGGCGGGATACGAGGCGACCCTCGCGATGCTGGACGCGCTCGGACCTTCGTACGACGGTCAGCTCGGGTCGCAAGACGGCGCCACCGCCGGCTATCGCGGGCAGATCGGCGAGCGGAGTGCGTGGGCACACGCTGTCGCACACAACATCGAGTTCAAGCCCGGCGACATGCTCGTGAGCGAGACGGCGGCACCGGTCTGGGGCTACAACAGTGAGCTTGAGCGGGCGATGGTCGTGGGGCCACCGACGGACGAGCAACGCCGTCTCTTCGCGCACACGGTCGCGGCACAGCAGGTGGCCTTCGAGGTGATCCGCCCGGGGGTGACCTGTGCAGGCGTCGACGGTGCGGTGCTTGCGTACTTCGAGGCGAACAACATCCGCCCCCTCTGGAGCCAGCACACGGGCCACGCGATTGGCCTCCGCAACCACGAGCCGCCGTTCCTCGACATCGGAGACCACACGGTGATCGAGGAGGGCATGGTGTTCACGATCGAACCTGGTGTGTACGTCGAAGGGCTCGGCGGGTTCCGTCACTCGGACACGGTCGTCGTCACCGAAGACGGGATCGAGATTCTCACCGACTACCCACGCGATATCGAGAGCCTCACGATTCCACTCTGACCCACCAGCCGTCTAGACTCCTGCACATGAGTCGTCTTCGCGCCTGGTGCGCACACGTTCTCCAGCAAAACGGCTGAACCCCCGCTTCCCGCTCATGCGTCCTGGGAAGCGGGTAGGTGACGCGCACCACGACCGGTAGCGGTCGCGGCGGCGCGCTCCTTCCCGCACGATTTGGAAGGAGGTGCGCGATGCCTATGCCGCATCGCACGTTCGCTCAGGTGGCCAAGCGCCGCCTGATCGGGAAGGTGGGGAGCGAGAGAGTCTCCACGATCAACGCACTGCTTGGAGAGCTGCCGAACTATCGCAACGGTCCATACGCCGACCTGCGAAAGTGGCTGCAGGGAGAGCTCGTCGAGACCCGCGTCCGCGCAAAGGTGACGCATCGCGACTCGCTGCAGGTGCGGCGCGAGGGCGCCGCGCAGATCGCGTTCGTCGGCCCGCCGAACGCGGGGAAGTCATCGTTGCTGCAGGCGCTCTCGCAGATCCAGATCAAGACCGGCGATTACGCTTTCACCACGTTGCGACCGGTGCCCGCGCTCACGCGGATAGGCGGAGTCCTCGTCCAGCTCGTCGAGATACCTGGGCTGATCGAAGGCGCTGCAGAGGATCGCGGTGGGGGGAGGGCGTTGCTCGGCGTCTTGCGCAACGCAGACGGAATCGTCTTCTGCCAGAGCGCGATCGCGTCCATCGAGGAGCTTCGTGTTGTCCGGGCGGAGGTAGCTGCTGCCGCAATCGAGCTACCGGCAATTGTCGTGGCTACAAAGATGGACGAAGCCGACGTGGACGCGGTTGCCCGGGTCGCAGCGGCAATGCCCGATCTGGTTGTGCACCCGGTTAGCGTGCTCGATGATGAGAGTCTCGACCGGCTACGTGAGGCGATCTGGCAGCTCACGGGGTTACTCCGCGTCTATCTCCGCCGTGCCGGAGAGGTCGACGGAGAGCCGCTCGCGCTCGAGCCCGGCGCCACGATTGCGAACGTCGCCGACGAGATTCACCACGAGCTGGGAGCCTCTTGCAGCGGCGCCCGTGTGTGGGGTCCATCAGCGAGGTTCGACGGTCAGCGAGTCGGTCGCGGGCACGTCGTGGTCGATGGCGACATCGTGGAGATTCTCTCGCGCTGACTCCGATGGTTCAGCGTCGGTCAGTCGACCCGTAGGGCCGCGTAGTCGACCTCCAGGAAGTCGGCAACCTCGGGAATCCAGCGCTCCTCGACGAA
>JANNQQ010000250.1:0-9244 GCA_031400835.1 Actinomycetes bacterium
GCGATCCGGCCGTGCCGCAGAATCAGTGTTCTGTCCGAGATGTAGTTGCCGAGCGACAGGTCGTGCGTGATGAAGAGCACCCCGAGTCCTCGCTCCTTGAGCTCTCCGAGGAGATTGAGCACGTCGATGCGGGTTGAGGCATCGAGCATGCTGATGATCTCGTCGGCGACCAGAAACTTGAGGTCGAGCATCAGCGCGCGCGCAATCAGGAGTCGCTGAAGCTGGCCTCCACTCAACTGATGGGGGTACTTGCCAAGGACATCGTTCGGCTCGAGCGCAACGGCTTCTAGCGCGTCATGCAGACGCGTGTTCCATTCGGACTGGCTCAGCCCCCCGAGGTACGACTTCCGCACAAGCTCGAAGACGCGGTCGGCTTTGAAGATCGGGTTGTAGGAGCTGAACGGATCCTGGAAGACGCCCTGCACCTGGCTGTAGTAGTTCCGCAAACGGCGGCCCGACAGCTGCGCAACATCGATCCCGTCGAACGCGATCGACCCGGTCGTGACCGGGGTCAGCCTCAGGATCATGCGGCCAACGGTGGTCTTGCCACTGCCGCTCTCGCCGATCAGCGACACAACCTCACCCGGATTGACCTCGAGCGTCAACTCCGAGACCGCGGTGAGCTTCTGGCCACCGAACGTGCCCACGTTGAAGACCTTCGAGACGTTGTTCAGTTTCAGCAACTAGACCGCCTCGACCTTCCAGCACGCTGCAAAACGGCCCGGCTCTACCTCGACGAAAGGCGGCTCCTCGGCGCACTTGGCAAACGCGAGGGGGCAGCGATCGCGGAAGCGGCACCCCTTTGGCGGGTTGAGGAGCGACGGTGGCCTACCGGGAATCCCCTCAAGCTTCTTGTCGGCGTAGCGAATCCCGACCTCGGGGAGCGACGAAAGCAGAAGCTTCGTGTACGGGTGCTTCGGCGACTCGGTGATCTGCTCGGCAGAGGCCTTCTCGACCAGCTTGCCGGCGTACATGATCAAGATCGTGTCGGCCATCTGGTAGAGGATCGAGAGGTCGTGGGTAATCACAATCGTGCTCTGCACGAACTCACGGTTGCGGAACTCGACGAGCATCTCGGCGACCGCCTTCTGCGACGAGACATCAAGCGCCGAGGTGAGCTCGTCCGCGATCAGCAGGGACGGATTGAGCAGGGTCGAGAGCACCATCACCACGCGCTGCTTCATGCCGCCCGACAACTCGATCGGGAATCGGTGGAGGACGTCGTCGGAGAGCCCAACCAGGCCGAGCCGACGGCTCAGCTCTGGCAACGTGTCGTCGTAGTCGACACCGCGAGAGTCGAGAAGCTCACCGATCATGCGCCCGATCTTTCGCGTCGGGTTGAGCGCGCTCATCGCGTACTGCGGCACGATCGATACCTCGTGGAACCTGAACTTGTCCATCCCCGAGGAGTCCGCGAGCGGGAGTTGCGCACCGTCGAGTGTGACCGTGCCGCCGACGTGACGCATACGGGACTCCAGCCGAATGAGGCTCTTCCCAAGCGTTGTCTTGCCACAGCCAGACTCGCCCGCCAGTCCCATGATCTCGCCATCTGCCACGTTGAACGTGACACCGTCGAGCGCCTTCACATCGCCGCGCAGAGTGCGGTAGTACACCTTGAGATCGTCGACTTCGAGGCTCATGTCTCACGCAGCTTCGGGTTGAAGACCTCGTCGAGGCCAACGTTCATCACATACAGACCTCCGACGATCCCCATGATCGCGAGCCCCGGCGGGATGAACCACCACCACATCCCGAGGTGGAGCGCGCTCGATGCGACCGCGTTGTTCATCATCAACCCAAGCGACATTGCGTTCGACGGGCCGAGACCGAGGAAGTCGAGCGTCGCTGCGGCCAAGATCGACCCGCCGAACAGGAGGATGAACACGAGGAAGAGGTACGAGCTCATGTTTGGCGCGATCTCCTTCACGATGATCCGCCAGTGACCGGAGCCCGAGAGGCGCGCAAGGGCCACGAACTCCCGTGAGGTGAGCGAGAACGTCTGCGCTCGAATCGACCGCGCCGCCCAGGGCCACGAGGTCGCGCCGATGAGGATGCCCTCCGAGACGAAGCCGCCGATCTCGAGGTAGGCCGAAACGATGATCAGGACGGCAAGCGTGGGGATCACGAGCACGATGTTTGTGCAAATGCTGAGGATGTCGTCGATGATCCCGCCGCGGTACCCGCATAGAAATCCGATCGTCATCCCGATCACCGCGGCGACGCTGGCCCCGATGGCACCGACCAGGAAGCTGGCGCCGAGCCCGTGGACGAACTGGCTGAACACGTCTTGCCCGGGTGCGGTCGTGCCGAGCCAGTTGTCACTCGAAGGAGGCACACCGGGCGGGTAGCCGAACTCGAACGGATCAGCCTCTGCCAGGTGCGGACCGACGATCGCGACGATAAACAGGAGCACCACAAGGGAGAGACCGAAGACGAGCTTCCGGTTCCGGAAGGCGAAGTAGAGCGTCTCATGCCGGTGACCCATGTGCTCCTTCGGCACGGTTTCCATGGTCGGTTCGATGATCGTCACGAGCCCTGAATGCCTGTCCGAGTGCGGGGATCAACGATCACGTAGGCAACATCGACGATGAAGTTGCCGATCAGGACGCCCAGGATGATGAAGAGGAACAGACCCTGGAGCAGGAAGTAGTCGCGCACTCCGATCGCCTGAATCAACAACGTGCCGACGCCCGGGTAGCCGAAGACGATCTCGGTGACCAGCGCTCCGCCGACAACTGCGCCGAGCGCCAGCGCAAGACCTGACATCTGCGGAAGCACAGCGTTGCGATAGGCGTAACGGCGGACGAGCTTGTTGGGCGCACCGAGCGACTGAAGGTAGTTGCTGTAGTCGGCTTCGAGCTCGTAGATGATCAGGTTGCGCATCCCAATCGCCCAGCCACCGAAGGCGACCAGGAAGAGCGAGAGGAACGGCAGGAACCAGTGGTTGAGGAAGCTCCAGACGAACTCCCACGAATAGTTCGGCTGCATCGAAAAGTCGTACGCGCCTGAGATCGGGAAGACCCCCCACTTGGCACCAAGGAAGTACGCCAAAACAAGCGCGAGCCACACGTACGGCGTGGCGGTGAGAATGTACGAGAACGGCAGAACCGTGTTGTCAAGCCACTTCCTCCGCGCCGCGAGCGCGCCGACGCGGTTGCCGGCGAAGTAGCTCAACAGGATCGACGGAATCAGGAGCGCCAGCGTGTAGGGAACTGAACGCCAGATGAGGCTGACAACCGAGGAGCCGGTGAATGCGATGCTCGGCCCTAGGTCACCGTGAAGGAGACCCTTCCAGAAGTTCAGGTACTGGTCGAGAAGCGGCTCATCAAGCTTGTAGACCTTGGTGAAGTATCTCTCGAGCTCCTGGGCGGCGAGCGGGTCGGCGTTCAGCCGCCCCAGCAGCCCTGCGATCGGATCTCCGGGCATGAAGCGCGGGATCGCCCAGTCGATCGACACCGCGACGAAAAAGGTCACGATGTAGATCAGGCTTTTGCGGAGAAGATATCGCGTCACGGTTGGATTCCATCGAATCTGCGAGTGCGTGCATTAGAGCGGTTGCGGGGAGTTTCCGGTGCTCAATCTCGGAGCACCGACCCCGAAAGCCGACCCCCGGGCCGCTGCCCTGGTGAGGGCAGCGGCCCAAGAGCCGACGGATGATGCCTTGACTGCGGTTACTTCTTCTTCAGCTTGGCGAGCATGTCGATGCTCGTCATGTTGAGGTAGCCGTTCCAGACGACGGTCGTATTCTGGAGTCCGGCACCCTTCGAGCTGGGGAAGTTAGTCCAGTACGTGGTGTTCCACTGCGCCCACATCCCGTTGTACCAAAGCGGGATTGCGGGGAGATCCTCGAGGATGACCTTCTGGATCTGCGAGTGGTACTTCATGGCCTTCTTCTCATCGCTCGGGGCGACCTTGTTCAGATTGAGCGTCAACGCCCACGGCTTGGCACCAGCTTCGGTGAACCGCGAGTAGTTGGCGAACGTCTGAGTGTCGGCTACCGGGAGATGGAAGAGGTAGTCGTAGTACGTGTACGGCGTGTTGCCGAGCTGCTTGTCATTGTTGATGACGAGGTCGAACTTACCCGAGTTCCGCTCCTCCACGAGGCCGTTGTAGTCAGGATATGCAGGCGTAACCTTGATGCCGGCATCCTTGGCGCTCTCGGAGATGATCTGAATCGCGGTCATCCAGTCCGACCAGCCGTTCGGGACGATGATCCGAAGGTTGATCTTCGAACCGTCCTTGTTCTCGACGAACCCATCGCCGTCCGTGTCCTTGTAACCGGCGGACGCGAGCAGTGACTTCGCCGTCGAGATGCTGTACTTGAAGCCGAGCTTCGCAGCCTGCGGCTTGTCGATCCACTTGTTCCACGTCGGGAGCAGACCGGTCGGGTTGGCCTTGGCAACGATGTTCCCGTAGTCGGCCGTCACGATCTGGTTGACGTTGATCGAGGAAGCCAACGCGCGACGGAACACCTTGTCGTTGAGCGGCTTCTTCGTCGTGTTCGGCACGAGCCAAGCGGTGTTCGCCGACAGCATGAACGGCGCCGCTGGGTAGTACGTACCGATCTTCCCGCCGACCTGCTTGTCGATGCCCGGGAAGAAGTTGTTGCTCAGGTCGATGTTGTTCGCGAGCAGGTTCGCAAGCGAAGCCGTATTCGACGAGTTGTGAATGTCGACGATGTACGTCGGGGCGACCGTCTTTCCAAGTGCCTTGGTTGCCCACCAACCGGCGCGCTTCGTCCACTGCAACGTGCCGGTCGTGCCGGCGCCCGCACCGTACTTATACGGTCCGGTTCCGACAAGCTTGCTCGGATCGTTGGTGTTACCCGTCGTGATGTCCGTTGCGCTGTAGCCCGACCAGACGTGCTTTGGCACGATCGGAATCGAGTACATGTTGGTGTCCCAGTCGAGATAGTTCGGACGGCCCTTGAAGTTGAAGCTCACGACATTGCCCTTCGTCGTGACACTCTGAAGGCCGGTCTTCCACATCGTGGAGTGCTCCGAGCCCGCGAGCTTCCCCGTCTCGAACGTGAACTTGACGTCGGCCGCAGTGAACGGCTTCCCGTCGTTCCAGGACACGCCCTTGCGAAGCGTCGCGACATAGCTCTTACCCTTCCAACCACCACCGGTGGCGAGCCAAGGAATGAACTTGTCCTTGAGCGGGTCGTACCGGAAGAGCGTCTCGTACAGCAACCCGAGGGTGCCGGTCGAGTAGCCCGACCGTAGCGGGTTGAAGCTGTCGAACGGGCCCCATGCGGTGCCCGAGGTGTACAGCGTCTGTGCCCGCGGGAGTGCGAGCGCCGACTGCTGGTTTGCGTTTGCCGCACCACTCGTCATAAGGCTGACGGCGATGGCGACGACAAGAACGGCTACGGCCATACCTACGAGACCGAATGTCGTTCCTCTCCGATGGACTGCCATATGTGCAGTTCCCTCCTCTGCGTTTGCCTGCGTCGTTGATGACCGGGAAGCTTTGAGATTGCGGACGACCGCCCCCGGCGGGTGGCCGTGCGAGTTCGAGGTTGCGCTCATCGGATCGAGGCATCCCTCCCTTCAGCGGCAGCAACTGCGACCGCACCCCCCGCTGCCACGCCCAAGGCGTGCGGCAGCTCGGAGCAACCTGTGACAGCGATGGTTGCCGTCTCGAACCTCTCGAGCACCAATTCGCCCTCAACGCCAAGTTCAAGATCGAGCGTCGTAATGGGTGCAACCACCACTCGGTCGGGCGATGTGTTCACAAAGACAACGGTCTCGCGCCCGCCATGTGCGCGGAGCGTGCCGGTGATCACGCGGGGATCATTCACCCGGACCTGACGGGTCACTCCGGCCGCCTCTGCGAGCCCGGAATAGAGCCGCCACGTGCTCTCGGGGTTCACCGCAGGAACCTGCGAGGCCATGTACTCAAGCGGGTAGGTGCATAGGAGCGCCGCACCCTTACCTTTACGGTGACAGAGCAGCGCCGGATTGCCGTATGCATCGACCGCGAGCACCTCAGCGCCCACGGACTCGGCGGGAAGGTAGGCACGCGCTGATGCCTCGCCGCCCGCGCGGAACTGCAGCCGTTCACCCGCTGCTATGTCGCCAAGCGGCCGCTCGAAATCGAGCGTGACGACGTCGTCCACGATGGTGTTGACGAGTCCGTAGCGAAGAAGTTGACGAGTTCCAAACAACTCCTCGAATCCAGAGAGCCATGGTCCTCTCTGATTTGTCGTGCTTCCGACGAAGACGGAGAGATACACCCAAGCGCCAGCCTCGACGAGTTCACCGATCCGATCGAGTCCTTCGGCGGTAAGCAGCTTCGTACTTGGGGAGAGATACAGCCTCGCATTACCCGAGAGACCGTCCAGCTCACGCTCGAGTACGACGGGGAGGTCGGCCTCCCGCGCGGCAATGTACGCCTGAAAGAGCCCCTCGCGGATGTCGCGACGATACTGCTCGGTTGTGAACGGGAACGCCGTCTCGAAATGGGTCGGCACGATGAGGGCCACGTCGCCGCGAACCGGCTCCCAACCTTCGTCTCCGAGCGCGTCCAACACCCCACCGAACCGCGTAAGTTCGTGGAGCTGTGGCTTCGGCTTGCCGGTCGAGTCAACAAGGCCGAAGTGGAGCTCGAAGAGATGATGGCTGTACGGGCGCTCGTGTCGAATGTGGTCGTAGTCACAGTTGTTCCACGCAAGCCATCCCTTTGCGCCCGCGAGCAGCGTCGTGTGGAGCACCTGCCGGTAGTAGTGCGTCGCGTTCTCGTCCGAGCTGAAGTCGGACGACACACCGAACTCCTCGAGGACAACGGGGAGTCCAAACGAACCGGACAGCTCACAGGCGAAGGCGGCAGCGAGGAATTGCCGCACCTGGTCGTCTTGCATGGGATAGACGTGTGGGCCGACAAAGTCGACGAGCGGCGCAAGCGAACGTAACGAGTAGCCGTTATCCGAGCCGGTGGTCTCGATTCCCCAGGCGCCGTCGCCAAGCGAAATAGGTTGGGTCGCGCCACCTGCACGCACGGCCTGCACGACGAGCCGTGCCCACGCGTCAACCTCAGGAATGGTCGCAGGGCCGCCGTACAGCGGCATCTCGTTTGATACGAGCCAGCCGCTGATCGCCGGATGACTACCGAAGCGCCGCGCGAGCTCTCCGGCGAACCACGCCTGCTGTGCCACCAGCCAGACGTCGCGGTAGAGATCGCGATCGCCGCGCCAGGAGGGGTCCCAGTTCTCGCCCGACATGTGCCCGACGATGAAGGTAGGAATCGTGGTGAGCCCCGCGTCAGCGTGAGCGTCGAGAAAGTCGGCGAATCGTTCGAGCACGTCTTCGTCGAGCTGCGACGGCTCGGGAACGAAGTCGGGCCAGAAACAGAAGGAGCGCGTCACGTTGAGGCCGTGGGCAGCGAGCACTGCGAGTTCCTCACGAACCACGACGGCGTCGTACCGCGACCACATACGAGGGCCGCCGACGCGCGACCAGTAGTTGACGCCGAGCCACGGTCTGGTCTCGATCGTGTTAGGGGCCGGTGGCCTGCTGGTATCCGTCATGGGAAATGCGCAAACGCCGCCGTCGGCGCTGCTACGGGCATGAGTCCACCACTTATCCGGTTAAGTGTCAAGCGCAAGACGAAAGATTTATCTCTGATCGCCAAGAGGGTTACGCCGCTACGTGCGCCCGTGCCGCGCTTCGGTGGGCGCCGGGCCTGTGCTACCACGGGGCGTCAGCTCGGCGCGCTGCGCCTCTATGTCACCCACCGACGATCCGCTCTCGATCGCCGCAAGGAGATGTCGGCACGCCAGCGATCCGTATTGCGCCACGTCGCGCGTGAGCGTCGTCAGCGGCGGGTGGACAACTTGACACAAAAGCGAGTCGTCCCAGGCGACGATCGAGACGTTGTCCGGCACCGCGAATCCCATCTGCTGCGCGACGCCTAGCCCGGTCGCGGCGAGTGCGTCGCTGTCATATGCGATCGCGGTCGGTGGCTCAGGGTCCGACAACAGTCGACGGGTAGCACGGGCACCGCTCTCAGGGGTGTAGTCCGTTGCTACGACGCGCCCGACCACACCAAGCTCGGCGGTCGCTTCAAGGAAAGCGGCTGAGCGCACCGCGCTGTGCAAGAAGCCCGAGACGCCCTCGACCCGAGCGACCCGACGGTGCCCAAGTGCGGCGAGATACCGAACCAGCTCGATGACAGAGGCCCTCTCGTCATGCCAGACGCAGGGAACGGTGGACGCGTCGGCCGGCCCGCCGACGACGACAGCAGGGAGCCCAATCTGTTCGAGCGCAGCCAGTCTCGGGTCGTCGACGCGGAGATCCATCACGAGGACGCCGTCGACACGGCGCTCACCCCACCAACGGCGGTACACCTCGATCTCGCTCTCAAGATCCGTCGCGAGCTGGATCGTCAACGCGAGCGAACGAGACGAGAGCTCCGACTCGACCCCTGCGAGGAACTCGGCGAAGAAGGCTTCAACCGCAAGTGTCCGCGCCGGGCGCGCAAGGACGAATCCGCAAGCTCCGGCGCGCGCGACCGAGAGCGCACGAGCCGCGCGGTTTGGATACCAACCGAGCTCATCCGCGATCCCGAGAATGCGTGCACGGGTTTCGTCCGAGATCCCAGGGCGGCGGTTGAGAGCGTAGGACACGGCGCCTTTCGAGACGCCGGCACGCGCAGCGATGTCACCAATGGTGACCCTCCGTTGGGCCTGCGTCTCGCCGTGCATGTGTCCTCCTGAAACCGCTGTGGCGACGAACTTAACCGATAAAGCTGCCTACGCGCCAGGAATACCACTCAGAGATCATCGAGAATCGATTGTTCTGGCCGACTCGGCTGCATTGTCGGACATGGTCGTGCGCTCGCAACCACCTAGCCTTTCCGGTTCGGCGTCTACGGTCAAGTGGCATGGGATGCGAGCTATCTCGTAGTCCGCGGCGTACCTGATGCGCTTCCGTTGGCCGTTAAGCGGCGGGGTTACTCGGAGATGAGCGCGACCGAGCGGGAGGTGATCAATCGGAATCAGGTAAATCCCACACGTCTGGCGGCAGTGGACAGCGAAGCTGTCTACCTGACCGCGATAGTGGCGTTGCGTCGGCTTCTCGTTGGGGTGGTGGTAGTAGGAGCTCGCAGTAGCGAACTGGATCACGCCGCGCCGGAGCCGCCCCGTCTTGCACTGGATGCGGCGCAGCGATTGGCCATCATCAAGAACTAAGTCGTAACGCGTGTTCTCGCCAAACGGCACGGAGACGTCATATCCGCTCGATCG
>JANNQQ010000251.1:0-2537 GCA_031400835.1 Actinomycetes bacterium
GAATTACCCACTGACGATATGAAGGGGCGCATCATCGGGCGGGAGGGACGCAACATCCGCGCCCTTGAGCACCTGACCGGCGTCGATTTCATCATCGATGACACACCCCATGCGGTGGTGCTCTCATCGTTCGACGGAATCCGCCGTGAGATAGCCAAATTGACCCTTGAGAAGCTCATCGAGGATGGCCGTATCCACCCGGCGCGAATCGAAGAGATGTTTCTCCAGGCAAAGGCCGAGCTCGAAGAGGTGGTGAAACTGGCCGGTGAACAGGCTGTCTTCGAGGCCAACTGCGGCGATGTCCATGAGGAGCTCGTCAAGATCCTCGGCCGACTGAAGTACCGCACGAGCTACGGGCAGAACGTCCTACGGCACACGCTTGAGGTGGTTCATCTCGCGGGCCTCATGGCGGCCGAGCTCGGTGCGGGTGTCAAGACGACGAAGCGCGCCGCATTGCTCCACGATCTTGGCAAGGCAATGACACATGAGGTCGAGGGATCTCATGCAGCCGTGTCGGCACAACTCGCCCGGCGCTACGGAGAGTCGGACGGAGTCATCCACGCAGTTGAGGCGCATCACTATGAGATCCAACCGCAGACGGTCGAGGCGGTGCTCCTCATCACGGCCGATGCGATTTCCGCATCCCGGCCAGGAGCACGTGGTGAAAACCTCGAGAACTACATCAAGCGCCTCGAGGCGCTTGAGGAGATCGCAAACTCTAAGCCTGGCGTGGCGAAGGCCTATGCGGTTCAGGCAGGGCGTGAGATCCGCGTCATTGTCGAGCCCTCGGCGGTAAACGACGAAGGAACAGCGCTGCTTTCCTACGAGATCGCGCGCGAGATCGAGGACAAGCTCGAGTACCCCGGCCAGGTGAAAGTCATCGTCATCCGTGAAAGTCGGGCGATCGAGGTCGCCAAGTAGCGCAGAACGGAGCCGGAAGGACAATGGGCGCGGGGCTACACTCAGAGCGTGCGTCGGTACCACGTCACCACGTTCGGATGCCAGATGAACGCTCACGACTCCGAGCGAATCAAGGGCATGCTGGAGTCCCTTGGGCTTGGTGAGATTGACGATGCCGCGGAGGCAGACGTGCTGGTCTTCAACACGTGCACGATCCGTGAGAAGCCCGACACGAAGCTGGCGGCATACCTCGGTGACGCTGCTGCGTTGAAGCGCCGTCGACCCGACACCGTCATCGCCGTAGGCGGTTGCTACGCCGAGGCGCAACGTGAGGCCATTTTCACGCGTTACCCCTTTATCGACGTGGCGTTCGGCCCTGGCTCGATCCCGCACCTCGGCGAGTGGATTGGAGCGGGCGGTCAGGGCGTCGAACGCGGTCGCTTCGGGACGCACGAACATTTCGCAGGCGACCTTCCTCATCATCGCGAGCGTCGGCACCAAGCGTGGGTACAGGTGTCGATGGGGTGCAACTCCGTGTGCTCGTACTGCATCGTTCCCGCGGTACGCGGGCGAGAGCAGAGCCGCCGGCCGGGTGAGATTCTCGCCGAGGTCGAGCGGCTTGCGGGCGAGGGTGTCTGCGAGATCACTCTTCTCGGACAGAACGTCAACTCATGGGGCCGCGACCTCCTGCCGGATCTCGATATCGAGTTCGGAGAGTTGCTCCGGGTGTGCGATGCGGTTCCAGGGATCCGCCGTCTGCGTTTCACGAGCCCGCACCCGAAAGATTTCCGTGAGCCTGTGATTGCGGCGATCGCGGAGTGCGACAGCGTGTGCGAGCATGTGCACCTCCCGTTGCAATCGGGGTCGTCCAGACTCCTAAAGGCGATGAAGCGCACCTATAACGCGGATCGCTATCTGAAGCTTGTCGACCGACTCCGCGACGCGATCCCCGATCTCGCGCTCAGCACGGACATCATCGTCGGTTTCCCAGGCGAGACGGAGGAGGACTTTGTCGCAACGCTCGAGGTCGTGGAGGCTGTGCGATACGAGAGTGCGTTTACGTTCCTCTACTCACCGCGCCGCGGGACCGAAGCTGCTGAGATGCCCGATCAGATCGCCGATGAGATAAAGCGCGAGCGAATGGAGCGGCTCGTCGAGGCCGTACAACGAATCGCGGCCCAGCGGAACGCTGAGCGAGTTGGCCGCGTCGAGGAGGTCCTGGTCGAAGGCGCGAGTCGTACTGACGCGGCGCTGCTTCGCGGTCGCACGCGAAGGAACACCATGGTGACCTTCGCTGGCGAGGCGGCACCTGGGACGCTCGTCGATGTTCTCGTGGAGCGGTCGAGCTCCACGACACTCGGCGGCACCGAGCGCACGCTTGTTGGAGTGTGAGCTCGCGACCGCGTTCGAGGTCGTCGCGATCTACGGCCCAACAGGGTCGGGCAAGAGTGCGGTTGCAGAGGAGCTTGCCCGACGCCTAGGAGCCGAGATTGTTTCGGCGGACGCGATGCAGATCTATCGCGGCGTCCCGATCCTGACCAATCAGCCGGAGTTCCCCACGAGACTCGTTGCGGTGCGTGACCTGACCGACTCGATGAGCGTCGGCGAGTATGAGCGCCTGGCTCACGTGGCAATCG
>JANNQQ010000252.1:0-5693 GCA_031400835.1 Actinomycetes bacterium
CTCGAGCAGGCAGGACTCACAATCGACGACGTCCAGCTCTTCGAGCTCAATGAGCCTTTCGCGGTACAGGTGCTGAGCTGGTGCGACGGTGTCGGCGTCGCACCGGACGATCCTCGGCTCAACCTCTACGGCGGCGCTATCGCCTGCGGACATCCTCTCGCGGCAACCGGCGTCCGTCTCATGGCGCAGCTCGCCTACGGGTTTCGCACCCGCCCCGAGGCCCGCTACGGTCTCACCGCGCTCTGCATCGGCCTAGGCATGGGCGCCGCGCTCCTGTGGGAGCGCTACGACCCATGAGCGACCCTGTCACGCGCTTCTTCCTGAATGAGGTTGCAACACGCGTCGGCCCTGTCGCGCTCGTCACGATCGACAACGGCGCCGACTGGCAGAAGCCGAACACGTTCGGCGAAACCGCGCTGCGCTCGCTCGCCGACACGCTCGACACGCTTGAGGAGAGTCGGTGGACGGGAATGGTGCTCACCGGCAAGCCCCTCGTTTTCGCCGCCGGTGCCGACATCACCCGGTTCCCGGGAATCACGCCCGAGAGCGCACGGGAGGGTAGCCGTGTCGGCCACGAGCTCTTCGGACGCATCCGCGCGCTTCCCTACCCCACGCTTGCAGCGGTGAACGGAGCCGCGTTGGGTGGTGGCCTCGAGATCGCGTTGCACTGCGACGTGCGGGCCGTGTCTCGATCTGTCCGCCACCTGGCGCTGCCCGAGGTGTTCCTCGGGCTGTTCCCGGCCTGGGGCGGCACGCAGCTTCTTCCCCGCCTCATCGGCGCAGAGAACGCCGTGCGGATGATCGTTGACAACCCGCTCAAGCAAAACCGGATGCTGACCGCGCAGGAGGCGCATGAGCTCGGGGTCTTCGAGCACCTTCTGGAATCTGTCGAGTTCCTCGACGACGCGCTCGAGCTTCTGGTCAGGCGCGTTGAAGCAGGCACCCCGAAGAACGCCTACGACACCGATCTCGGTGATGTAGCCGAGGTGTGCCGCAAGGCCCGCGCGCGCGTCGATGACATCGTCCACGGGACAGCTCTGGCGCCGTATCGCGCCCTCGACCTCATCGAAGGCGCCGCGTCCTGGTCGATTGCCGAGGGATATCAGGCGGAGCAAGCGGCACTGGCCGAGCTGCTCCCTGGCCCACAGGCACAGGCTTCAATCTACGCCTTCGACGTCATCGAGCGGCGAACCAAGCGAGGGCACGGGATTCCGACCGCCGAGCCGCGCAGAGTCGAACGGGTCGGCGTGGTCGGCGCCGGGCTCATGGCAACACAACTCGCAATGCTCTTCCTGCGCAGGCTCGAGGTTCCGGTCGTACTCACCGACGTCGAGCCCACGCGCGTCGAGCGAGCGCTTGAGACGATCCGCGGCGAGCTTGCGGGCCTCGTCGCGAAGGGACGTCTCGGCGACGGGAAGGCACGTTTCCTCGGCGGCCTCGTCGAGGGAGGAGCGTCGCCCGACGCATATGCGCGCTGCGACCTTGTCATCGAAGCGGTCTACGAGGAGATCGCGATCAAGCAGGAGGTGCTCGGGGCGATCGAGGCGGTTGTCTCCGCGGAGTGTCTGCTCGTGACGAACACGTCGTCGCTCTCAGTAACCGAGATGGGGAGCCGACTCAAGCATCCTGAGCGCCTGGTCGGAATGCACTTCTTCAATCCCGTTGCGGTGTTGCCCCTCGTCGAGTTGGTGCGTACCCCGACGACCGACGACGTGACCGTGGCCACGGCGTGGGCCGTCTCGCAGAAGCTCGGGAAGCGAGGGGTGCTCGTCGAAGATGCACCGGCGTTCGTGGTGAACCGGCTCCTCACGCGCCAATCCCTGGTGCTGATGCAGGCCGTGGAGAGCGGCAACACGTTTGAGGAGACCGACGAGGCGGCGCTTCGTCTCGGACTGCCGATGCCTCCCTCTGCGCTCCTCGCGATGGTCGGTCCGAAGGTGGCGAACCACGTCCTCCACACGCTCAACCGCGCGTTCCCCGACCGATTCCCACTCTCCTCGATCCTCGAGACGCTCGCGAACGGCGAGTTCCCGCAGCTCGAGACGCGCGATGATCGCGCGAGCGTGGCCGAGCTTCATACGCGAATCCTCGAGGCGCTCGCAGACGAGTGCCGACATCTACTCGACGAGGGGGTCGTCTCCACGGCGGCGGAGATCGACGCCTGCCTGATCCTCGGCGCGGGATACCCCTTCTTCCGAGGCGGCATTACGAAGCATCTCGACCAGGATGGGATCTCAGAGCGCGTCACTGGTCGCGTTCTCGCAGAGCCCTCCATCGGTGCGTGAACCCACGGCAGCCGACTCTGTGCGGTACTGTTCGTTGGGTCGGCGCCGCTTCTTGACGTAACGCGAGCGAGCCGGCATCCCAGAGACACATCAGAGCGGGCAACGGCAGGCGTCGCTGCTCTCGCACATGCAGGAATCCACCATCATCCCGACCGAGACGTCGGAGCCGGCGGAGGGCTTGCGGGCCGCCGCGCTTCGCGCCGAACAGTGGTTCGGCGAACCGTTCCTCCATTCTGGCGAGGAGGCAGAAGTCGCGCTCGCTCCTGGCACTGCGCGCCGAGCCGCATTGGACGACGCGGTGACCGAGATGACGGCGGGCCTGCGGTTCCCGTCGTCCAGCTGGCGGGTGCGATACGGCCTCATGCTCGGGCTTGAGCGGGTCCTCGCCGTCCCAACGCCTGCGACCGCCGCGGGAACCAGCCTCCGTCGCCACCAGATCGATGCGCTCGCCGGAATGCTCACAGAGCTCATCGCGGCTACCCAGCGCGCAGGAGATGAGAACGGCAACGGCGCCGCCGCCGAGCTCGAGGATGAGATCCTCGAGGACGACGAGGATCTCGACGGGGAGATCAACGAAGACGGTCTTGACGAGGAGCCGGAGTTCACCGGGGCCGACCCTGGCGCGTCGCGGCGTTACCGGTTCCGCCACCCCACTGCATCAGGCAAGACGATCGCGGCCGCCGGTTTCGTCGAGGCCGCGCGCAACCTCGGAATCCTGATCCTCACGCACCGTCGCCTGCTCGTCGATCAGTTCAGGCGCGATCTCACCACTGAGGGCTACGGGCCGCGACTGGTGGACGCGATCCTGACGGGTGCCGAGCCGCTTCGGAACGATCCGATGACGATCCAGACGTACGCGTGGTTCGCGCGCCATGGCAGCGAGCTTTCTCGTGACGCGTACCAGCTCGTGATCTGCGACGAGGCTCACACCGCCCTTGGAGAGAAGACATCGGGAGCGATCCGTCAGTTCTCGGAGCCGCTGTATATCGGGATGACCGCGACCGAGCAGCTCATCGCGAAGCAGGTCTCGGACGTCTTCCCAGCGTCGGTCGACGACCTGCCGCTCAACGACGCTGCACGCCGCGGTTTGATCGCGCCGCTTCGATGCCTGCGCGTCCCACCGGTGGCGGCGATCAACTCGGTTCCTATCGTCGGCGGCGACTTTGAGGAGCGCGCACTTGCTGCGGCTCTCGACCACGTCGCGCTCAACCAGGCCGCTGCAAGTCTCTACCGTGACCGCTTTGGACCGACGCCGGGGATCGTCTATGCGGCTGGTGTCGATCACGCGTACAACCTCGCGCAGGAGTTCCGTGCGGCGGGAATGAAGGCAACCGCTGTCTCGGGGCGCACACCGCCGCGCGAGTTGGCCGAGACTCTAGCGGCCTACGAGCGCGGAGAGATCAACGTGCTCATCAACGCGCAACTCCTGGCCGAGGGTTGGAATTCGCCCCGCGCGACCGTGTGCATGCACCTCGCTCCGACTGCGTCGAAGCGCGTGTACCAGCAGCGGATCGGCCGGATCATGCGGACGCACCCACGCAAGGAGGCGGGGATCGTTGTCGACTTCGCGCCGAAGGGAGCGACGCACTCCGATCGCGTCGTCTCGCTGCATTCACTTCTCGACGCCGACTTCTATCGCGAGGGCGCCCGTGTCACTCCGGCCCCGCGGCGACGCTCCTCAAGACGAGCCAGGCGACGCCTATCGCCCGCCCCGTGGCTCGTCCCCGTAACGCAGGACGTCAGTCGTCGCCTTGCGGTCATCCAACGTGAGTGGCAGCGAATCGACCCCAAGTTCATGGACGACGACGAGCAGCGGTACTGGGGAATGATTGCGGGTCGCCAGATCCGCTTCGACCAGCGCGCCGAGTTCGCACGGAAATTCGCCGAGGGCCGCGCAGGCAAGGGAGCCCTCGAGACGTTCCTCTCCGTCTGCTCGGCAGAGAATCCCAACCGTCGGCTCCGGATGACGGCGCTCGCCGACCGCGTCGCGACTCCGGTCGAACGGGCCGACTTCGACGACCTTGTGACGCTCGTCACCCAGGCCCCGCCATGGGAGAAGGACAGGGTTGCGGGCGTACGGATCCTGCTTCGCGCGATCGGTGAAGGCAAGGCGACGGCACCCGACCAGATCCTTCAACGCTGGACGTGGAAGCTGACTCGGTCGGTGCGCAAGACGCTCGATCGCAAGGCAAGCCAGGAGTTCCCCGAGGGCAAGCGCCTCCTCGGCGCGGTCGCTAACTCCCGTGGGAACAGGCATGAGGAGAACATCGCCCAGCTCGCCAAGATCGCACGGGCGCTGCCACTCACCGTCGGGGCTGCGCTCCTCGCTTCCGCCGAGGGCTACACCCCGCGTGCGAACGCGCTACTCGATACCGCGCGCGAAGACCTCGGTCCGATAGAAGAGATCGCGGGAGCGCTCGCTGACGATCTCCCGGCACCAAAGGCCCCTGCGCGCAAAACACGTCGGCGGCGGAAGAAGCGGAGGACCCCGGTGCAGGGCGCGGCAGCCCCACCCGACGCAGGCGCGGAAGCCACTCCGACTGCGAACGGCGAGATCGGCGAGCCTGCCGCGGATGCGGGCGTGGTGGCCGCCCCCGAGTCCCCCGTGTCGGACCCGACAGCCTCAGCCGAGACCACGGTGGCACGCCCGAAGAGCCCGACGCGACGCCCAAGACGGCCACGCAAGCCGCGCGCGGCACCGAGCGACCAGCCCTCAACGACGACGAACCCCGAGACCACGGCAGGTGCAGCGACCTCCCCGGCACCGACACTCAACGGGCCAATCGAGAGGCATCCGGATACAGAGCCGCTGCCCTCACACGCCCCTGTTGCGGCCACGGCGACGGATGCGCTCGTCGACGACGATCGGCCCTAGGGCACGACTACTGCTCGGTCGGGCCTTCGGGATCGCTGCGGCCGTGCTCACGCTCGCGGAGGAATCGTGTGAGCTCGGCGGCCAACGACTCTCCGGTCGGTAGCTCGCCGTCTTCAGCGAAGTGCTCGATCGTGTCCGCACGACGCTCGAGCTCCTCTACGTACGCCTGCGTATCCGCATCCGAGGCCACTGCTTCCGACACCTGGGCCGCGTACGCCTCCGCGGCCTCGGCGAGGTCAGCCAGGTCGAGCGGCACACCGAGGAGATCGGCCAGCTTCTCACACAGCGCCTTAGCGGCCCGAGGGCTCGGCGCCAGCGAGACGTAGTGCGGCACCGCCGCCCAGAGACTGGCGGCGGGGATGCCTTCGTGCCGGCAGCAGTCCTGGAGGACGCCGACGATCCCGGTCGGCCCCTCGTAGCGCGAGTGCTGGAGGCCCAGGCTGGCGACGAGCTCCGGATCGCTCGCCGCTCCCGTCACCGGCGCTGCGCGTGTGTGCGGCACGTCCGCGAGCAACGAACCGAGGGTCACGACC
>JANNQQ010000253.1:0-3105 GCA_031400835.1 Actinomycetes bacterium
TGCACCGAGGCCCATTCACGCACCGAGTGGTAGTCCTGGCCGCCGGTGAAGAGGTTCGGTGTCGGAAGGCCTCGCTCGCTGAGCCGTGACCCGTCGGTGCCTCCACGAATGATCGTTCGCACCGGCTCCGCTCCGGCGCGCCGAATCGCCTCTTCGGCCGCGTCGACGACCTCGGGGTGACGGTCGAGAACGCTCCGCATGTTGCGGTACTGCTCCTCGATCTCAACCGTGAACGATGCGCGCGGCTCGGTACCCACCACCTCGGTTGCGATCCGACGAACGAGCGCAACGTGCTCTTCGAGCTTCGCATCGTCGTGGTCGCGAATGATCCACCACAGCGTTGCCTCGGTCGCGCCCCCCTCGATGCGGTTCGGGTGGACGAACCCCTCACGGTCGTCCGTGGTCTCTGGCGAGAGCGCATCACGCGGAAGCGCGGCAACGATGTCGGCCAAGAGCTTCAAGGCGTTGACGAGCTTCCCCTTCGCGGATCCGGGATGTACCGCTACCCCAACGACGTTGAGGACGAGCTGGTAGGCCGAGAACGTCTCAACCTCGAGCTCACCAAGCCCCGAACCGTCGAGGGTGTACGCGAAGTCGGCACCGACGTGCTCGAGGTCGAGGAAGTCCGTCCCCCGACCGATCTCCTCGTCGACGGTAAACACCACACGCACCGGAGCACGGGGTGTGTCGTCGCGAACGAGAAATGCCACCGCAGCCATGATTTCGGCGACCCCCGCCTTGTCGTCGGCACCAAGCAAGGTAGTGCCGTCGCTCGTGACGATGTCGTGCCCGATGCGGGCCGCCAGAGCTGCGTTCTCGACTGGATCGAGGATCTGAGTCGGATCGCCCGGAAGGACGATCGGCGTCCCGTCCCACGAGCGGTGCAGGAGCGGCGTTACACCAGTTCCGGGCGCGTCAGGGCTCGTATCGACGTGCGCAATGAGGCCGACGGTAGGGGCGCCGGCCACCGTTCCGGGCACCGTAGCGAGCACATACCCGTGCTCGGTGAACTCGACGTCGACAAGTCCAATCTCGCGCAGCTCGGCTTCGAGGAGCCGCGAAAGATCAAGTTGCTTGAGCGTGCTCGGATACGTCTCCGCCGAATACGAGGCCTGCGTGTCGATGACGACGTAGCGCTGAAACCGCGCGAGCGCATCCTCCGCCAGCTCCTCGGCCAGCGGACACGTGTAGCGCGGATCAGCCAAGCGATGCGAAGCGGCGGAGCGTGGCGACGATGGTCTCGACACCTTCGACGAGGGCGCCAGCAGGGAGGTTCTCGTTGGGCGAGTGCATCTGCGCCGTGGGCCGCGAGAAACCGGCGATGATCGCCGGAATCCCCTTCGACCCGAGCGCTGCGGCAACTGGGATCGAGCCGCCGCTCCGTGCAAGAATCGGCCGCGTCCCAAGGATCGACTCGAAAGCGTCCTGCGCGAGCGCAATCGCCTCGCCGTCAGGGTCGATCCAGGCCGGCTCACCAGTCGACCACAGGACGATGTCAAGGGTGGCGCCGGCGGGAACAGCCTCGCGAAGAAGCCTCTCGACGATAGGCGCAATGACCGCCGAGGATTGACCCGGTGCGAGCCTCACCGAGAGATTGGCCTCCGCCTGAACGGGCAGCACGGTCTTCTGCAGGGTCGGTGAACCACCGCTGATTCCGTTGATCTCGACGGTGGGCTCGCTCGTCGTTCGCAACCAAAAGTCGCGCGCAGCCGTGGAATCCATCGGTATCGCGCCCGACTCTGCAAGTTCCTCCTCGCCCGTTCGCAGGGCCGACCAACCAGCGATCTCCCTCTCGGTGGGGGGAATGATCCCCGTGCGCAGTGCGTCAGGCACCCGGCCGTCCGGCCCAGCGAGCAGCGGCTGCACCGCGGCGACCAATGCATGCACGGCGTTGAGGGCAGCACCGCCGAACATCCCCGAGTGGAGGTCTCGCTCACCCGTGCTCATCGTCAGGTGGAAGTAGCAGATTCCGCGAAGGGCATTGCCAAACGCCGGCAGATCGTGCGTTGCGTAGCCCCCATCGAGGATCAGGGCAACATCGGCACCGCGCGCATCCTCCTCGACCCACTCGATCACCGAATGCCCGCCGATCTCCTCCTCGGCATCGATCGCGAAGCGCACGTTCACCGGCAACTCCGAAGCCGCGGCGAGCAACTCAGTTGCCTTCAGCAGCATGAAAAGATGCGCCTTGTCGTCGGCAACTCCCCGCGCGACGAGAAGCCCGTCGCGCTCGGTGAGCAGCCATGGATCAGTGTCCCAGAGCTCAAGCGGATCTGCTGGCTGCACGTCGAGGTGGGCGTACACGAGCACAGTCGGTGCAGCGCCGCCACCTGAGGCCGGGACCTCGCCGATCACGAGAGGCCTTCCATTGCGCTGCTCGATCTCGACCGTCCCGCCGGCTCGGCGGATCCGTTCGGCGACCCACTCGGCAGCACGAGCGAGATCCGAGGCGTGCTCCGGATCGGCGCTGATCGAGGGAATTGCGATCAGCTCGGCAAGCTCAGCGAAGAGTTTTTCGTGCGAGGGCGTCGCAGACACGGCGACAGCCTACCCTGCTGCTCTCTAGGTACAGCGCGAAGCGATGTACCCGCCGTCAGGCGCGGCGCGGAGCGATGTACCCGCCGTCAGGCGACGTCCCTGACGTCCTTCGCCTCGGCCAACGCCCGGAGCTTCTTCAGGCTCTGATGCTCGATCTGCCTGATTCGCTCGCGCGTGACCTTGAAGGCGCGGCCGACCTCGTCGAGCGTTCGGGGCTGCTGGCCGTCAATCCCGTACCTCATGATCAGAACTGCCCGTTCGCGCGGCGCAAGAGAGTCGAGGATCGAATGGAGCGCCTCGCGTTGGAGCGATACCTCAGCGGCCTCATCCGGGAGCGGCGCAGTCTTGTCCGTGAGGAAGTGACCAAACTCGGATTCGTCGTCATCACCGACCGGCTTCTCTAGCGACACGGGTATTTGAGCGCTCCTACGGATCTGCTCCACCTCCTCTAGCGCAAGCTCAAGCTCAGCCGCAATCTCGGTGAGAGTCGGTTCCCGGGCCAGCTCGCCGCGGAGCTTGCGCTCTGCTCGGTTGATCTTGTTGAGCTTCTCGACCACGTGCACCGGC
>JANNQQ010000254.1:0-27586 GCA_031400835.1 Actinomycetes bacterium
GCGATGACGTCGTCGTCCTCGATGATCAGAATCTTCGAGCTCATTTAGATGGTTGGTTGGGGATTGGGGTGCGTTCGGTGGTGGCCACGACCAAGCAGCGTGTCGTGATCGTCTACGGTCAGTACTGGGAGAAGTACGAAGCCCGTCGACGAGAGCGGCGCGATGCGCTGTGTCGTGGTCGTCATCCGGGCGTGCCTCAATTCCCGATCAATCATCTCAGTCACAATCATGTGCCCATCCAACCCCTCTAGGGGGCTGCGTGTGGTTAACGAATGGTAACCGGGTCGTGAACACGCAACGCCCCTTTCGGGGCGTTGCGTGCGAGGGTCTGACGTGGGTTGGGCGTACGTCTACCCTCCGCCAGACCCCTAACCCGTCGCGCGGCGACGCCTATTCCGCGTCTGCGTCGGCGTCGCTCTCGGCAGCTGCCTCGTCGCCGCTGGCGGCTGCAACGAGCACAACCACCTCACACCCATCGATCCGGGTGTTTGCGCGCTCGCTTGCGAGCACGCGGGCGACGTCCCTGCCAGGACCGCAGAGGAGCGCGTCGGGATCTCCGTCCGCTGCAAGTGCGTGGAGCTTGTCGTTCCCGGGACCGCCGCGGAGGATGTCGGCGCCCTTGCCGCCGAAGAGCACGTCATCACCGACATCGCCGTCGGCGAGGTCGTTCCCCGTCCCCGCGTGGAGCTCGTCCGGACCCGGCCCGCCGTGGACGAGGTCGTTCTCCGATCCTCCCCACAGAATGTCTCCACCGTGGCCGCCGCGCAGCACGTCGCGTCCTACCCCGCCGTACGCGCGGTCGTTCCCGTTGTCACCCTGAACGGCGTCTGCGCCCTTGCCGGCGCGGATCACGTCGTCGCCCCCGCGGGCGTTGACGAAGTCGTCGCCATCGAGCGCGCGGATCTCGTCCGCACCTGCCGTGCCGTGAATCCGGTCGTTCCCCGGTGTTCCGACGATCGTGGCTGCCATCGCGACCGATGTCACAGCCAGCGTTGCCACTGCTGCCGTAGCCAGTGCTGCTCTCCCCTTGACCCTCATGACTCTCTCCCTCTCGTACGTCGATTGCTGACGTACGTATTCACGGTCGGCGACATGATCAGCGCGTGTGCCAGGGGAAAGGAGTTACTCAAGCTTCTGTTAGAACCTTGTGCAGATGAACACGGATGCGATCCGGGGCCGAATGCTCCTCGAAGAGAGCCGCGAAGTGGTGGTTGTGTTGAATGAGCACGACGTGGTGGTTGGTGCCAGTCGCCGAGCTCGCCAATCGATCGACGGGCTGCGCGAGGGCGCGCGGCTTCCCGATGGCCTGCTTTCGGGTGAGGCTGGAATTGTCCCTCTCATCGTCCCGTACGAGGCGGCAGGCCGACGAGAACGGCTCGTGTATCTGAGCCGCACAGGAGACCTCACGGCGTACGAGGAGCTTCGGGCCGGGTTCACTGCGGCGGTTTCACACGAGCTGCGAACGCCGCTCGCTCGGCTACTGGCATTGCTTGAGATGGCGACGCTACCGGGCGAGAATGTCTACGAGCTCATCGACCGGGCGCGCAACGAGGTCGAGCAGATCAAAGAGTTGATCGACGAGGTGATGTTCCTCAGCGAGCTCGAGTCGGGCGCGCGTGTCGTTTCACTCGGGGCCGTGCCTGTCCACGAGGAGCTTGAGGCAGTCGTCGCGGAGCTCGCCGAACGGGCGGCGCGTGCCGGCGTTGCGCTTATCGTCGAAGGTGATTCAGCGATTGAGCTTGAGATCCGGCCGCGCATGTTGCGGGTGCTCGCACAGAATCTTGCTGAGAACGCCATTCGATACGCCGGTCCGGGCGCGACCTTCACTCTCGCCATCGAGCGTGAGAACGGCGAGCTCGTGCTGCGGGGAACCGATGACGGCGGTGGGGTTGCCGAGGAGGAGCTGGGCCGCCTCTTCGAGCGGTTCTTCCGCGCAGACCGGGCGCGCTCGTCGCGAGGGACAGGTCTGGGCCTCGCGATCGTCAAGCACATCGTGAACCAGGCCGGTGGGACGGTCGATGCTCGCGGTGGACTGGGCGCGGGTCTTGAGATCCGTTGCGTCTTCCCTGCTTGAACCTGTTCTCCAGTTTTTCACAAGACGGTTACCATTCACGCACCCACGAGGCTCGGGTCCGCATGAAGACTGGCGGCCAAGTCATTCGACCAGAGGCCTCCCGTGAATCGCATCGCGCGCATCGCTCTGCCATCCTTAATTCTTGTTCTTGCAGCTGGCTGTGGTGGCGCCTCGTCGACCGGGGGCGAGACGATCGCCGTCGATGGATCGAGCACGGTCGGGCCTTATGTCACGGCAGCCGCTGAGGCGTTCCGCAAGGATTCGGGCGCGAACGTCACCGTTGGAATCTCTGGAACCGGCGGAGGTTTCGAACGCTTCTGTAGCGGCGAGACGGACCTCTCGAACGCTTCGCGCCCGATCAAGGAGGAGGAGGCGGCGATCTGTGAGGAGAGTGGAGTCGAGTATCTCGAGCTCCAGATTGCCAACGACGCGCTCACGATCGTTATCAACCCGGCCAACGACTGGGCTACATGCCTCACCCTTCCTGAGCTGAAGGCGATGTGGGAGCCGGGGTCGAAGGTGAATAACTGGAGCCAGGTGCGCGATGGATTCCCCGATGAGCCGCTCAAGCTCTTCGGCGCGGGCACCGATTCGGGCACCTTCGATTACTTCACCGATGTCATCAACGGTGAGGAGGGTGCGAGTCGCACCGACTACTCCCCGAGCGAGGACGACAACGTCACGGTGCAGGGCGTAGGCGGGACAAAGGGCGGCCTCGGCTACTTCGGGTTCTCGTACTTCGAGGAGAACCAGGGAACACTCGCGGCCGCCGCGGTCGATGGCGGCAACGGTTGCGTTGTCCCGAGCGTCGAGACCTCGCAGTCGGGCGAGTATGCGCCGCTCTCCCGCCCTCTCTTCGTCTACGCGAAAGTCGAGTCGCTCGGTCGCGCCGAGGTCGATGATTTCCTCCGCTACATGCTCGAGAACGAAGCGACGATCGCCGAGCAGGCGCAGTTCGTACCGCTCAATCAGAAGCAGCTTGACGAGAACCTCGCCAAGCTTGACGGGGCCGGAAGCTAACCGTCGATGAGTACGACCGACGCATCGCTGCCGTCACGGCCGGTCACCGAGATCGACCTTTCGCCCTCGAGCCGGCGTCTCGGTGAACTCATCATCAAGTCGGTTCTCGGTCTCGCGGCATTCGTCTCGTTGATCACGACCGTCGGCATCGTCCTCTCGCTCTTGCTTCCGGCGATCGAGTTCTTCCGCGAGATCAGCCCGATCGAGTTCTTTACGGGCACGACGTGGGCACCACTGTTCGAGCCAGGCTCCTTCGGGGTGCTGCCACTCATTGTCGGTACGTTTGTCGTGACCTTCTGGGCGTTGCTCGTTGCAATCCCGGCGGGACTCGGCAGTGCGATCTTTCTCAGTGAGTACGCCAGCACCAGGGTGCGTGGATTCCTCAAGCCGACGCTTGAGATCCTCGCA
The DNA here is from genome assembly GCA_031400835.1 of Actinomycetes bacterium. Classification (GTDB taxonomy): domain Bacteria; phylum Actinomycetota; class Thermoleophilia; order Gaiellales; family Gaiellaceae; genus Gaiella. The sequence goes on from JANNQQ010000254.1 coordinate 3,503, forward strand.
GCGATTCCAACTGTCGTCTACGGCTACTTCGCGCTTACGGCGGTCACGCCGCTCCTGCGTTCGATCGGGATCGAGGTCGAGATCTTCAACGTCCTCGCCGGCGGACTTGTACTCGGCGTCATGCTGATCCCGACCATTGCATCGCTGTCCGAGGACGCGATGTCTGCGGTTCCCCAGGCGCTCCGTGATGGCGCCTACGGACTCGGCGCCGATCGGCTGCAGGTCTCGACGCGCGTTGTCGTCCCTGCTGCGATCTCCGGAATCATTGCCTCGTTCGTGCTGGGAATCTCGCGCGCCGTCGGCGAGACGATGATCGTGCTGATTGCGGTCGGTCAGTTGCCGCAGATCACGTTCGATCCAAAGGCGACCGTCGAAACGCTCACTGCCTTCATCGGCGCGACCGGTAATGGAGACCTTCCGACCGGATCGACCGAGTACAAGACGATCTTTGCGGTGGGTCTGACGCTCTTTGTCATGACCCTCGTGATGAACATCATCTCGATCCGCCTGGTACGGAAGTATCGGGAGGTCTACGACTGATGAGTCGCAAGGTAAAAGGACGACTATTCGTCGGCTCGATGATCCTGTGTCTTGGGGTCTCATTCGGAACGCTCGGCTGGCTCCTCGTCACGACCTTCATCGACGGGATTCCGGGGTTGACCGGGAAGCTGTTCACCGATCCGCCGTCGACTCAGGCCGAAGAGGCCGGCGCACGGCCAGCGATCATTGCAACGGTCTATCTCGCCGCGCTGCTGCTCGCGATGGCCGTGCCGATAGGGGTGGCAACCGCCGTGTACCTCGAGGAGTACGCCCACAAGGAGCGCTGGTACAACCGCCTGCTCGAGCTCAATATTCAGAACCTCGCGGCCGTTCCAGCAATCGTCTATGGGATCTTGGGCCTCGCGTTCGTCGTCCGGGGACCCGTCGGAATGGGTCGTGTGCTCTTCGCCGGAGCGATCATCCTCACGCTTGTCGTCCTCCCGACCGTGATCATCGCCTCACGTGAGGCGATCAGGGCCGTCCCTGATTCGATCAGTCAGGGCGGGCTCGCACTGGGTGCGACCAAGTGGCAAGTCATCTGGAAGCAGGTGCTTCCCGCCTCGATCCCAGGGATCGCGACGGGGTCGATCCTGGCACTTTCACGTGCGGTCGGGGAGACCGCGCCTCTGCTGCTCATCGGAGCCCTTCAGTACGTGGCGTTCGACCCCACCATCTTTGGAGCGTTCACTGCGCTTCCCGTCCAGATCTACCAGTGGGTTAAGCTCCCCGACCCCGAGTTCCGCACGCTCGCCGCGGCTGCAATCATCGTGCTCCTAGGCATCGTTCTTACGATGAACGCGATCGCAATCTTCCTCCGTAACCGCTTCCGACAGACATGGTGATGAACGGATGACTCAAATGGATCAAGAAGAACGCCTTCCCGAAACACACGCCCGGACGAACGACGACGCTCCCAAGATCGATAGCTCGCGGATTGCGGAGATCACCCTCGGAACGACAAGGGCCGACCTCGAGCAGCGGAAGACGGTCTTTCACGTAGGGGATCTCTCGGTCTCGTACGGTGGCAAGCTCGCGCTGCGCGGGGTGTCGCTCGATGTCTACGAGAACACCGTGACCGCCTTCATCGGTCCGTCCGGCTGTGGCAAGTCGACGTTCATCCGCTGCTTCAATCGGATGAACGATCTCATCATTGGTGCGACGGTTGAAGGAACCGTGCAGTACCACGGCAAGGATCTGTACGCGCGAGGCGTCGACCCGGTCGAGGTTCGTCGCCGAATCGGCATGGTGTTTCAGAAGCCAAACCCGTTTCCCAAGTCGATCTATGACAACGTCGCCTTCGGGCCGCGGGTGCTCGGACAGAAGAAGGGCATCGATGAGCTCGTCGAGAGCTGTCTGCGTCGCGCAGCGCTCTGGGATGAGGTCAAGAACCGTCTCAAGGAGGGCGCACTCGGCCTTTCAGGGGGCCAGCAGCAACGGCTGTGCATCGCCCGCGCGCTCGCGACCTCGCCCGACATCTTGCTGATGGACGAGCCGGCCTCCGCGCTCGACCCGATTGCAACCGCGGCAATTGAGGATCTGATGCACGACCTCAAGCGTGAGTACACGATCATCGTCGTGACCCACAACATGCAGCAGGCCGCCCGAGTCGCCGACATGACCGCGTTCTTCTCGGTCGAGGTTCACGATGATGGCAAGGGCCGGAACGGCATCCTGGTCGAGTACGACGCGACCTCGAAAATGTTCACACAACCCGCGGACAAGCGCACGGAGGACTACGTGACGGGACGGTTCGGCTAATCATGCGTACTGAATTCAAGAACCGCCTCGACTCCCTTGAGTCAGGGCTCCAAGAGCAAGGTGCGGTCTGCCTCAGGGCTCTCCGTGGAGCCGTCGACGCACTTACGACACAAGACGTCGAGCTCTGTGACGAGGTCGTTGCTTTCGATGATGAGATCGATTCGCGATATCACCGGATCGAGAAGCTCGTTGAAGAGACCCTTGCCCTCGAGACGCCTGTTGCGAGTGATCTCCGGCTCGTGCTTGCGATCCTCCACAATTCGATCCACCTTGAGCGGATCGGGGATCAGTCCGTGACGATCGCGAAGTTGACGAAGCTCTCGGCAAAGCACGAGCCGCATCACGAGCTTGTCGAAGGATTGCGAGAGATGGGCGAGCGCTGCGAGGAGATGGTGCGAACGGCACTCGACTCCTTCGCCGACCGCGATCTCGCGCGGGCAACGGCGCTCGTCGATCTCGATGACCTCGTCGACAACACGAACCGTCGCGTCGTTGACAAGGTGCTTGAGATGGCGGCTTCGCCTGGCCAGCAGGAGTGGGGCATGCGGATGATCATCGTGTCGCGGTGTCTCGAACGCGTGGGCGATAACGCCGTCGACATCGGTGAGCAGACCGCCTTCCTTGTCACGGGCGAGTTCAGGGAGTTTGTGGACGCGAGCCACTAGGCTCGTACCCGCAAACGCCCTGGATCGCCCGTAATCACCTGGCGTCAGCGCCTTGGGCGGACGGCCTGCTAGGCCCAGTCGCCCCGCTCCGAGAAGCCGATCTTTACCACCCCCTCACCCGACGTTTACCGCGCCGGTGCCCACGGCCGGCGGTGAGCGAGGCACGCTCTCCGCGTCAACCACGAACGCGAAATCGAGGGGTGGAGATCAGATGAAGCATTCCGTGCGCCTGCGCCGGATCGTTGCGATCACAGGAACGGTAACGGCGGTCGCGGTGCTCTCGGCCGCCGCTATCGGCGCCAGCCAGATTCCGCTGGACAAGGTGAGTCTTGGCAAGCTCAGCGGGACGATTTCGGCAGACGGCTCGTCGACCGTTGGCCCATACACCACGGCAGCTGCCGAGCTCTTCCGCAAAGCCGGCGCCAGCAAGGTCAACATCACCGTGGGAATCTCCGGAACAGGTGGCGGGTTCGAGCGGTTCTGCCGCGGCGAGATCGACCTGGCGGACGCGTCGCGCCCGATGAAGGTGAAGGAAGCCGCAGCGTGTAAGACGAATAACGTCGGTTCTTGGCGGGCGTTCACGGTGGCGAACGATGCCCTGACCGTCGTCGTCAACAAGTCGAACACGTGGGCGACGTGCCTTACAGTCGCCGAACTGAAGAAGATCTGGAACACCGGGTCGAAGGTGAACAACTGGAAGGATGTCCGCTCTTCGTTCCCGGATGAGTCGCTCAAGCTCTTCGGGCCTGGTACCGACTCGGGAACGTTCGACTACTTCACCGAGGTCGTCAACGGCAAGGCCAAGGCGTCACGTTCTGACTACTCGGCATCCGAGGATGACAACGTGCTCGTCCAGGGCGTCTCCGGGACAACCGGAGGGATGGGGTACTTCGGCTACTCCTATTTCGAGGAGAACCAGGACAAGCTGAAGGCGCTCCAGATTGAGAACCCGAAGACCGGCAAGTGCGTTGCGCCGTCGGTCAAGACGGCACAGGACAACTCGTACAAGCCGCTCGCGCGCCCGCTCTTCATCTACGCGAAGGGCAGCTCGTTCAAGCGCAAGGAGGTGCAGACGTTCTTCGCCTACATCTTCGCGAACGAGAAGGCAATCGCCACCAGGGCGGACTTCGTCCCGCTCACGACGGCCCAGCTCAAGCGCGCAAAGGTCACCTTCGACCTCGCGGTCAAGGCAGCCAAGAAGTCGTAGCAACGTCTGCGTCCAGCAGACCGGAGCTAGGCAGGTGAACGAGGGGGCGGCGTGGGCCGCCCCCTCGCTGTCTGTCGAGACGGATCCCTCGTCTGCCTAGTGAAGTAATTCGGCAACCAGCGTCTGGATCCGTCCGTCGATCTCCTCGCGGATACGACGGATACCCTCGACGTCGCTCTCGGCCGGGTCGTCGAGCACCCAGTCCTCATATCGCTTGCCGGGGTAGATCGGGCAGGCATCGCCGCAACCCATCGTTATGACGACGTCGGCGGCCCGGACGACCTCATCGGTGAGCGGCTTCGGGAACGCCTCATCCAAGTCGATCCCGATCTCCGCCATCGCCTGGACGACCAGGGGGTTGATCACGTTGCTTGGGGCGGACCCAGCCGAGCGAACATGGATCCGATCCTGTGACCGCAGCCGAAGCAGCCCGGCAGCCATCTGGCTCCGGCCTGCGTTGTGGACACACACGAACAGCACCTCAGGCATCTCCTTGACGATCGTGCCGTCTGCCTGGCCAAGCGCACGTAGCCGCTCGCGGGCGAAGCGGTGCGCGAGCACGGGAAGAAAGTCGCTGAACCGTGCATTGCCGAGCAGATCGAGGGAATCGCTGATGTACCGCTCGATGGTTTCGAGGCCGAAAATCCCCGAGAACTCATCGACGAGGGCCTCGGCGGCCTTCTCGATGTGACGTTGCGTGATCGGGTCGATCGTATTCGACATCGATCCTCCTGAGTTTGGGGTCGGAGCAAGGAGATCGTCGCCGTCCACCGCTATCCACGTGGTGACGAATCGGTAACGGGACGGTGTCGAACCAGACCTTCGGTCCTTCCAGCCGACTCACCCAATTACACATGTGAACGTGGCACGGCGGTACGCTCGTCTCCGTGAAGCAGACCCTTGAGCGTGAGATCAAGCTGGCGCCGGCCGAGGGGTTTGTGCTGCCCGAGCTCGGTGGCGAAGTGCTCGCCGGAAGGACATTCGTCTCGACCTACCACGACACCCCTGACTACGTGCTCGCACGGCATGCGATCACGTTCAGACATCGGGTTGAGGATGGCGCCGGTCTCTGGCAGCTCAAGCTCCCAAAGGGAGCCGCGCGCCTGGAGCTTGAGGAGGCAGGGCCACCGGCGCGCCCGCCCGAGTCGATGCTGGCGCTTCTCGTCGCCTACCTTCGAGAGCGAAGCGTAGGACCCGTCGCGCGTCTGCGCACCAAGCGCGAGGGGGTGCGGGTCGACGGGGCCGAGGTTGTGGTCGACTCCGTCGCGGTTCTCGACGGGCAGCGCGTCATTCGGCGCTTTCACGAGATCGAGGTCGAGCTGATCGACGGCGACGAAAGCTCTCTGCGCCGGCTCGAGAAGGTACTCCGAGCCGCCGGCGCAGGAACACCCAGCGGCGATCTGCTCCCCAAGCTTCACCAGGTGCTCGGCCTTCCGGCGCCTGGGGTCGTCCTTCGACCACGCCGTGGAACACCTCCGGCTGCTGCGTTCGGCGTCGCGCTTGCAGAGCAGCGACGGCGTATCCTGCTCCATGACCCCGGCACGCGACTGGGAACCGACCCGGAGGATCTCCATCAGCTACGGGTTGCGACGCGACGGCTCCGGGCATTCCTCCGATGCGGCAGGCCTCTGGTTGAACGCTCGTGGGCTGAATCGCTGCGGTCAGAGCTGGCGTGGCTGGGACAGGTCATCGGGCCGGCCCGTGATCTCGACGTGCTCATAGAGTTGCTCGCCAACGACGTTGAGATGCTCGATCGCGATGCGGATGCAGCACAGGGACTGCTCGTCGAGCTTGCGTCGGAGCGGGCCACCGCACGCCAAGCTGTCGTCGACGCGCTGTCGAGCGAGCGGTATCTCGCGCTTCTCGATCGGCTCGACCATGTCGCCGAACCTGAGTTGGTCGGCTCCGATGCAACGTTGGCCTCCGTCGCGGCGGCCGAGTGGAGACGCGCGCGGCGACACGTTGGTGCGCTTCCGGGCGATCCCTCAGATGACGCACTTCACGCCACGCGACTTCGGGTCAAGCGGGCGCGGTACGCCGCCGAGCTCGCCGGGTCAGAGCTTGGTGCGAAGGGCCGCCGGTTCATCGAGAGCGCCAAGGTGCTCCAGTCGTTGCTTGGCGAGCATCAGGACGCAGCGGTCGCCGAGACGAGGGTACGCGCCTGGGCTGCTACCTCAAGCGAAGGCTGCGTCGCCGCCGGACGACTTGTTGCGGTGCAGCGCGAGCGCAAGCTACGCGTTCGGAGTTCGTGGCAACCCTTTTGGGAGGCCCTTCGCGTCGCCGGTAGGCCGCTCCGCTGAGCGAGCTAGAGTGATTCCTGCTGTGAGTGGGCCAATCCGCGCGGCCGGTGGGATCCCGGTCAGGGAAGAACTCGACGTGCTCGAGGTGCTTGTCGTCTACCGCGCCGAGTACGACGACTGGACGTTTCCGAAGGGGAAGCTTGAGCCCGGGGAAAGCGATGAAGAGTGTGCGGTACGCGAGGTGGAGGAGGAGACTGGCCTGCGTTGTGCGCTCGGGGCAGAGCTCGCATCGACGTCCTACACCGACGCCAAGGGCCGTCCCAAAACCGTGCGCTACTGGCGGATGTGGGTCGTCGGTGGTGAGCTTGCGTTCAATCACGAGGTCGAGGCCGCGCGCTGGGTGAGCCCCGCCGACGCTGCCGAGCTGCTCACCTATGAGCGCGATGTCGAACTGCTGCGATCGTTGTTTGCAAGCACTCCCCTTGCGCCAGGCGACCCTCTCGAGTCAGCCGATGCAACCCGCTGAGGGCACGGTCGAGGGGTACCTCTCCTCGTTGCCCGACGATCGACACGCGGCGATCTCCGCAGTCCGCGATGTCGTGAATGCGAACCTGCCAGAGGGATACGAGGAAGGGGCGCAGTTCGGGATGATCGGTTGGTTCGTGCCACACCGTCTCTACCCGGCCGGGTATCACACGGATCCAAAGCAACCGCTTCCCTACGCTGCCCTCGCGTCTCAGAAGCGGCACATGTCGCTGTATCTCATGGGGCTCTATTGCGGCACGGTCGAGGAGCCTGGAGGTGAGACCGCCGACGCGCGCTGGTTCCGTGACGCGTGGGTGGCGACGGGGAAGAGGCTCGACATGGGTAAGTCCTGCGTTCGGTTTCGGCGTCTCGGTGATGTTCCCCTTGAGGTGGTTGCTGAGGCGATCCGGCGGTTTCCCGTAGCGACCTATATCGAGCTCTACGAGCAGACTCGGCCGCAGCGGGGCTGAACGGGTGCGAACGATGCAGGGCCTCGCGTTCGTGATGTGAGCTAGGTGCTCGTGGTCGGACGCGTCGCGCGGCCGCCAGGTTCAGGCTGAACCACGGATCGACCTTCATCTAGCCTGACGGAATGGTCGATCTCGAATCCGCGCACCATCGGAGGGCGCCGGACGCCGCCCTGCAGCGTGCCAGCTCGGCGCCCAGCACCTGATGGCAACCAACTTCGTCTACACGATGTACAAAGCCGACAAGTTCTACGGCTCCGATCGGCAGGTGCTGTCGAACATCTCGCTCTCGTTTCTCCACGGGGCGAAGATCGGCGTACTCGGGCCGAATGGCGCGGGCAAGTCGACGCTGATGCGGATCATGGCGGGGCTTGAGGAGCCGTCCTCGGGCGTTGCCGAGCTCCAACCCGGCGCAACCGTGGGTTTTCTCCAGCAGGAGCCGGAGCTCGACCCGACGAAGGACGTGCGCGGGAACGTCGAGGATGGCGTGCGCGAGCTGCGCGACCTGCTCGATCGCTTCAACGCCGTCTCGGCCGCGTTCGCCGAGCCCGACGCCGATTTCGACGCGCTGCTTGCTGAGCAGTCCACCGTGCAGGAGCAGATTGACCGGCACGACGCATGGAGTCTCGACGCGCATCTCGACCGCGCAATGGACGCGTTGCGCCTCCCGGATGGCGATCGTGACGTCACGTCCCTCTCGGGCGGTGAGCGCCGCCGTGTCGCGCTCTGTCGACTCCTCCTCTCCTCGCCCGACCTCCTCCTGCTCGATGAGCCCACAAACCATCTCGACGCCGAGTCGGTCGGCTGGCTCGAGCGGTTCCTGGAGGACTACAAGGGCACGGTGATGGCGGTGACCCATGACCGCTACTTCCTCGACAACGTCGCCGGGTGGATCCTCGAGCTCGACCGTGGCAAAGGGCTTCCGTTTGAGGGCAACTACACGTCCTGGCTCGAGCAGAAGCAGGACCGGTTGGCGCACGAGGAGAAGACCGAATCTGCCCGTCGACGCACGCTTGCGCGCGAGCTCGAATGGGTTCGGTCGAGCCCGACCGCGCGTCACGCAAAGTCGAAGGCGCGTGTCACGGCATACGAGAAGCTGTTCGCCGAAGAGCAGTCGAAGCGATTCGACGCGATCGAGATTCATATCCCGTCCGGGCCGAGGCTCGGCGATGTTGTCGTCCAGGTTGAGCACGTGCAGAAAGGCTTTGGCGATCGTCTTCTCGTCGAGGACCTCACCTTCGACCTTCCGCCTGGCGGGATCGTCGGCGTGATCGGGCCAAACGGCGCGGGCAAGACAACACTCTTCCGGATGATCGCGGGCGAGGAGAAGCCGGATGCGGGTGAGCTGCGCGTCGGCGACACCGTTGAGCTCGCGTACGTCGACCAGTCGCGCGGTGGCCTCGAGCCGCAGAACACCGTGTGGAAGGAGATCTCGGGCAACCAGGATCTCGTCATGCTCGGAACCCGTGAGGTCAACTCGCGTCAGTACGTCTCGTGGTTCAACTTCAGGGGCTCAGATCAACAGAAGCTCGTCAAGGACCTCTCCGGAGGAGAGCGAAACCGTGTGCATCTCGCAAAGCTGCTGAAGGCCGGCGGCAACGTCCTGCTTCTCGACGAGCCGACCAACGACCTCGATGTCGACACCCTGCGTGCGCTCGAGGACGCGCTGATCGATTTCGCTGGCTGCGCGGTGGTGATCACCCACGATCGGTGGTTCCTCGACCGGATCGCAACCCACATTCTCGCCTTTGAAGGCGACTCGCAGACGACCTGGTTCGAGGGGAGCTATCAGGAGTACTGCGACTGGGTGCGCGAGACGCGCGGGGCCGAGGCACTCGAGCCACACCGCATCAAGTACAAGCCGCTCGTCCGACCTTGATCGAGCTTCCTGTCGCCGATCCGGGGCGACCGGATACTCGCTCACCCTTCCGGCTCCTCGTCTGGGTCGGGCGGCACCAGCTCGGGACGCTCACGATCGCGATCGGCTTCGGGATCGTGTGGATGGTTGCCCAAGCGCTCATGCCCTACGCAATTGGCCAGGCGATCCAGCAGGGCATCGTCGACGGCGAGCACGACGCGCTCATACGTTTCTGCGCCATCCTCGCTGTGCTCGGCGTGGTTCAGGCCGCGGCCGGCGTCATGCGTCACCGGTACGCCGTGCAGAATTGGCTCCAGGCGTCGTTTCGACTCGCTCAGGTCGTGAGCCACCACGCGGCGCATTCGGGCGACGCAGTGCGGGCGCAGCTCTCTACAGGGGAGGTCGTTGCGACCGTCTCGAACGATGCGTTGCGGGCGGGTGGTGCCTTCGACATCCTCGCGAGGCTCGTCGGCGGCATCGTTTCGTATGTCGTCGTCGCCGTAATCCTGCTCACGACCTCCACCACGCTCGGGCTCCTCGTGTTGATCGGGGTACCGCTGCTCACGGTCTCGCTGTCGTTCGTGATCAAGCCGCTCCAGCTCCGGCAACGGGAGCAGCGCGAGGAGGTGGGCTTACTGACTGCGCTCGGAGCCGATACCGCCGCAGGCCTCCGCGTATTGCGCGGAATGGGGGGTGAACGGGCCTTCTTCGACCGCTACTGGCAGCGCTCCGAGAGCGTGCGTATCGCAGGCGTTCGAGTAGCCACACCGCAGTCGACCCTCGATGCGGCCCAGGTGCTCCTTCCAGGGCTCTTCGTCGTGCTCGTCACCTGGATCGGCGGGCGTCTCGCCGTGTCCGGGGAGATCAGCGCCGGCGAGCTGGTCGCGTTCTATGGGTATGCGGGCTTCCTTGTGATTCCCCTGCGGACGTCCGCGGAGGCGGTGGAGAAGTTCACGCGCGCGCATGTCGGGGCGCGCAGGATGCTGCGCGTGCTCGCGGTCAAACGCAACGTCGAGGATCCTGCGGACCCGCTTCCCGAGCCTCCGGCAGGCGTACCACTGGTCGACCCCAACTCGGGGCTCGCGATCGAGCCGGGCACCCTGACCTGTCTCGTGTCGGCGGCTCCTGACGAGACGAGCGCGCTCGCCGACCGGCTCGGCAGGCTCGTCGATGACTGCGGAGTGATGCTCGGCGATACTCCACTCGACCGGCTGACGCTCGAGGTCGTGCGCCGGCGGATCCTCGTCAGCGAGCCAGACCCCTTGATCTTCTCGGGGACGCTACGCGGGGAGCTCGACCCCTGGGCGAGGGCGACCGACGACGAGATCACGACGGCGATCGAGGTCGCTGCTGCTGAGGACGTCCTCGTCGCGCTGCCTGCCGGCCTCGACGAGATCGTCGACGAGCGGGGCCGCTCCTTCTCGGGCGGGCAGCGGCAGCGTCTCGTGCTCGTCCGGGCGCTGCTCGCGAACGCGGAGATCCTCGTGCTCGTTGAGCCGACGAGCGCGGTCGACGCTCACACCGAGGCTCGCATCGCCCGTCAGCTCCACGACTTTCGCCGGGGCCGCACGACGGTGATCGTGACCGCGAGCCCGCTTGTGCTCGACCGTGCGGACACCGTCGTGCTGGTCGGTGACGGGCGCGTCCAGGCGACCGGAACGCATCGGGAGCTGCTCGCGACGAATCCCATCTACCGGGAGATTGTCACCCGTGGAGAGACCGCGTGAGCAAGCTGCTCCCGATTGCGAGCCCTCCGGAGATGCGCCGGCATGCGGCAGCGCTCGCCGGTCGTCACCCCCGCGCGATGGTCGGCGTCCTTCTCCTGCACGCCCTTGCCGCAGCCACGGGCCTTGTAGGCCCGCCGCTCCTCGGCTCGCTCGTGCAGGGGCTCCAGACCGGAATCGACGCCGCCCGGATCGACCGAGTCGTCCTGATCCTCGCGGTCTTCCTCGTCGCGCAGTCGATTCTCACTTTCTTCGCCCGGCGGGCGTCGTTCGTCCTCTCCGAGCGGATGTTCGCTGAGTTGCGCGAGGACTTCATGCGCCGCGTCCTGGCGCTGCCGCTCTCGACGGTGGAACGGGCCGGGATCGGCGACCTCGTCTCTCGGACAACGGCCGACGTGGACGCGCTCGCCCGGACGATCCGATTTGCGATTCCCGAGACGTCGATCGCGTGCGTGACCGCCCTCCTCGTCGTCGGCGCCGCCGTCTGGGTGAGCCCGATCGCGGCGCTCCCGTGCATCGTCGGGGCACCGATCCTGATCGTTGGGACGCGCTGGTACCTCCGCCACGCCCCTGGCGGCTACCTGTGGGAGCGCGCCGCGTACGCATCACTCGCAGGCACTGCCGGCGAGACGGTCGACGGAGGCCGCACCGTCGAGGCGCTCGGTCTCTCGGGCGAGCGCGCCCGTCGGGTCGACGCCAACTTGGCCGATGCGTACCGCTCTGAGCGCTTCACGCTCCGGCTCCGGACGATCTGGTTCCCGACCGTCGACGTCGCCTACGTCCTACCCGTCGTGGCGGCCCTCGTTTGGGGTGGTTACCTCGTCTCCTCCGGACACGCCTCGGTCGGTGAGGTGACGACTGTCGTGCTGTTCATCCAGCAGCTCGCCGACCCGGTCGACAGGTTGCTCTCGTGGCTCGACGAGGTTCAGGTCGGCGGGGCATCTTTCGCGCGGCTTGTTGGAATCGCTGACGTCCCTTCCGACCGCCAGGCGTCGGGAGAGGAGCCCACCGACGACTGGCTTCGCGCCCACGACGTGCGGTACGCGTACGTTCCAGGCCGAGACGTGTTACACGGTATCGAGCTTGACCTCGAACCTGGTGAGCGGATCGCCGTCGTCGGTCCGTCCGGTGCGGGCAAGTCGACCCTCGGCCGCCTGCTCGCCGGCATCCACCCTCCCCGTACCGGCTTTGTCGAGGTCGGTGGGGTTCCGCTCGTTGACCTCGAGCTCGAGACGCTTCGTCGCGAGGTTGCGCTCGTGACCCAGGAGCAGCATGTGTTCGTCGGTACGCTCGCCGACAATCTGCGCCTCGCGAGCGCCGGCTCCACGGAAGCGGAGCTTGTGGCCGCGCTCGACGCGGTCGACGCGACGGCGTGGGTGGATGCCCTGCCGCTGGGGCTCGAGACAACCGTCGGCGCCGGCGGCGCGCCCCTCACCCCTGCGCAGACGCAGCAACTCGCGTTGGCGCGGCTCGTCCTTGCGGACCCGCACACCCTGGTGCTCGACGAGGCCACATCGCTCCTCGACCCGCGCGCTGCGCGGCATCTCGAGCGCTCACTCGCGGCCGTGCTGACCGGGCGCACGGTGGTAGCAATCGCGCACCGACTCCACACCGCCCACGACGCAGATCGCGTTGCAGTGGTCGAAGACGGCCGCATCCTCGAGCTCGGCTCGCACGACGAGCTGCTCAGCCGCGGAGGCTCGTACGCGTCGCTGTGGGAGTCCTGGCAGGCTTAGATGGTCACGCCGCCGCTGCGATCTCAGCCGCGGCAAGGGCGAGGGCGGCACCTTCACGAACGCCTCCGCGGGCGACCTCAAGTGGCCGTTCGAGCAGCCGGGCCGTCTCGGCGAGGAGGATCGCACCGCCGATCACCGAGGCGGCACGATTTGGGTGTATCCCGAAGTTCTGCGCGACACGTGCAGCCGGGTGTCGCGCGAGTAGGCGAATCGCCTCGTCGCCATCATCAGCATTGAAGACGCGGCCAACGACCTTGGCCACGGCGCGGGCGCTTCCCCCGGCCGCAAGCACGACGTTGACGCGTGGTGGAGTGAGGTGGGCAAACTCGGAGCGCACAGCACCACGGGCACGCTTGAGCTCGCGGCGGCTGGGAGGGTCGGAGGCGAGGTGCATGCACGTCAGGCGAAGCGAGCCGAGATCGACCGAACGTACCCAGTACGCCTCGTCGCGCCGCTCTCCGACGGCTATCTCGGTTGAGCCGCCGCCCACATCCACAACGCCGATGGACGCGGGCAACGCACCGCGTGCGGCGGCAACCGCTCCGAGGTAGGCGTAGCGCCCCTCTTCGGCGGCCGAGAGCACACGGACTCGGAACCCGGTCGCCTCTGACAGCACTCGCAAGAGCTTGCCTGTCCCTCGGCCCTGCCGACCCGGTGCGGTCACGATTGCCACTGCCCGCTCGACCCTATGAGCACGAGCGACTCGCGCGTACCCCTCACAAACCTGTGCAAGCTCGCGCAACGTCCCAGGACTCAAGGAACCCGTACGGGTGATCTCGGCGCCGAGCCAGAGGTGCTCGCGTTCCTCGACGACAGGGACGACACGATCATCCTCGACCTCGGCTACGAGCAGGCGCGCGGTGTTCGAGCCGACATCGACGATCGCGACCCGCATGCATCGATTCTGCCTCTGCAGTCGGACGGTCGCTATTGGCCGCGGTCGCCGGCACGCCGCGCGCGTTGCTGTGCCCGGCGCATCATCGCAGTCTGATGTGTGTGCATCTTCCTACCGGTCGCGATCTCGCGCGACCACGTTCCGTCGTGCGCGAGCCGCCACGCGTTCGTTGTGTCCGCGAAGGCGCTGTCAAGCACCGCTGCGAGCTCCTGGCGCGCGCGGGTGTTCTCGATTGGGACGAGCACCTCGATGCGCCGGTCGAGGTTGCGCTGCATCAGATCGGCGCTCCCGATGAGCACGGTTGTCTCGTCGCCGCCCTCAAACCAGTAGATCCGGCTGTGCTCGAGGAACCGGCCAAAGATGGAGCGAACCTCGATGTTCTCCGACAGGCCGGGGACGCCGGGTCGAAGCATGCAGATCGCGCGCGCGCAGATCTGCACCTTCACACCAGCCTGGCCGGCGGCATACAGCGCTTCGATGATCGCCGGATCGACGAGTTGGTTCAGCTTGAGACGGATTCGAGCCTGTTTCCCGTCTGCGGCTGAGGCAGAGACGCGACGGATCTCGGCGACGATCCGCTCGCGCATGTCGAACGGCGCGACAAGCAGCTTGCGGAAGCGCTGCGGTCGTCCGAACCCTGTGACGTGGTTGAACAGATCGGCGACGTCGGCCGCGATGTCCTCATCGGCGGTGAAGATGCCCAGATCCTCGTACAGCCGGGCGGTCGACGCGTTGTAGTTTCCCGTGCCAATGTGGACGTAGCGACGGAGGCCACCCTCCTCGCGACGAACGACGAGCGTCATCTTCGCGTGGATCTTGAGATCGGCGAAGCCGTGGACGACATGGACGCCGGCCTGCTCCATCGCCCGTGACATCTGGATGTTGCGGCGCTCGTCGAATCGTGCCTTGAGCTCGACGAGACAGACCGACTGCTTGCCCTCCTCGGCGCACTCGATGAGCGAGGCGGTCAGCATCGAGTCGTCGCTTGTGCGATACACGGTCGTCTTCATTGCGATCACGTCGCGGTCGCGCGCCGCCGCCTGCGCGAACGCTTCAAAGCTTGCACGGAAGGAGTCGTATGGCTGTTGGACGATCATGTCGCCCCGGCGGATCTCGTCGAAGACGCGCGTGACCGACTTCAGTCGGGCCCAGCGGGGAGGGACGACGGGGGCCCACGGCTCGTCCTTGAGCTCTGGCCGATCGAGGGCGACCACCTGCCACAGGTCGGTCATGTCGAGCGGGCCTTCGATGTCGTAGACCTGTGTCGCCTGAACGCCGAGCCCTTCAATCAGCCGGTCGCGCATCGCCTGAGATGCGGACGCTGAGAGCTCGAGTCGAACGACATCGCCGAAGCGTCGCCGGCGGAGCTCTGATTCGACGGCCTCGAGCAGGTCGTCTGCGTCGTCGGAGACATCGAAGTCGGCATCGCGCGTGACTCGGAAGAATGCGCGCTCGGTGACCTCCATCCCGGGAAACAACGCAGGGAGGAAGTGCCCGATCACCGTCTCCAGTAGAACGAGGCGCTTGCCGACGGTGACGAACCGGTCGAGTCCCTCCGGCACCTTCACACGGGCGAAGCGCTCCTCCCCCGTCTCCGGGTCGACCGCGGTCACACCGAGCGAAAGGGAGAGTCCGGAGATGTACGGGAATGGCTGGCCCGCGCCGACCGCAAGTGGGGTGAGGATCGGATAGATGTCGTGCTCGAAGTACGCTTCGAGCCGTTTTAGCTCCCTCTCGGAGCAGTCCTTCAGGTTCACGATCTCGATGTCGTGTGCGGCGAGTGCGGGGCGGAGGTCGCGTCGCCAAAGCCGTGACTGGCGGGCGGTGAGCTCGCCTATGCGCGCGCGGATTGCCTCGAGCGCCTGCCCCGGCGTAAGACCGTCAACCGACCGTACCCCAAGATCCGCCTCGTCCTGCTCGAGGAGACCTGCGACGCGCACCATGAAGAACTCATCGAGGTTTGACGAGACAATCGCCGCGAACTTGACCCGCTCGAGAAGCGGCTGCGACTCATCCTCGGCGAGTTCCAGGAGACGAGCATTGAGCTCGATCCATGAGAGCTCGCGGTTGATCAGGCGGGGGAGAGCCGCTTCGGTCTGGGCAGGCACCTGGGGAGTGTAGGCGCGCGGGATGTGACCTACCGGTATCGGTCCGGTGAAAGGGGCACTTCCGGCTACCTAGGTCCCGAGCTCCTCGGCAACCAGGTTTTGGAAGTGCGCGATGAGCTTCTCGGATTCGGGCATCAGATTCCCGGTCCGGACGACCCCGTTGCGAAGGCCGCGCTGGACACGCTCGACGAGGCCACGATCCTCGACGCCCACCTGTGTCTCGAGCACGAGGAAGTCGGCGAGCCATTCCTCATCGGTTTCTGGCCCCACGTAGTAGTCGAAGAAGCGGAACGCGCGCTCAGGGCCCCGCGGGAGGATCGGGCCGATCGAGAGATTCAGCTTGCCGGGCATTGCGTTCAGCACGGTGTTCGGGAAGAGGAAGGCGAAGATGCCGCGGTCGACCTCACCGACTGCGTCGTAGATGCCGCCACCACCATTCTTTGGCGGTCCGACCTGCAGCGAATGCCAGCGCCCCGTCGTCAACAGATAAGCATCCTGTGAGACGTCGATTGCCTTGGCGAGGCTCGGATGGGCGATCGCGCAGTGGTAGCACTCGAGGAAGTTCTCGGCGCACACCTTCCAGTTCGCCTCGTATTCCTCGACTTCGAAGCGCTGATAGAAGGCGAGGCGGCCAAGGTCGACCCCATGCTCGGCGAGCCGTTCCGGGACGTCGCCGAGCCACTCCTCAAAAGGGATCGGGTCGGCGCTGAGGTTCGCGAAGATGAAAGGCCCTAGCTGGGCGACGGCGACGGGGTGGAGGCCGAGCGCCTCTCGCTCAAAGCCAGGCTCCGTCTCTGCGCGCGGAGCGGTGCGGAGTGAGCCGTCGAGGTCGTACGTCCACGCGTGGTAGGGGCACTGGATCGTCTCGCGCTTGCCTTCGCCTTCGCAGAGGACGAACCCGCGGTGTCGGCAGACGTTGACGAATCCGCGCAGCTCACCTTCTCGTCCGCGTACGAGAATGACCGGGGTCGTCCCGACCGCTGACGTGGCGAATTGTCCTGGCTCGGCGACCTGGTCGGCGCGTCCGACGTATTGCCAGAAGCGAGCGAAGAGACGGTCCTGTTCGAGGCGCAGCACCGCCGGGTCGGTGTACCAGTCGTACGGCAACGTCTGAGATCGATTCGTTGTCACCGCCATCAGGACGGCATGGTACTGAGCGTCATTCGTCCACCGGCAGTTCGGGGCGATTCGACTCACGCGCTGGGAGGCGCCCACGTCGCTTCCGAACTGATCTGGAGGTGACGTTGGTTGTAGGCTCGCGCGATGTCCGCGATGAATCAGCACTCGCCAGTCGTCTCCGACGACGATCTCGCCCGCGCGGTTGTTGCTGAGGCCGGTTGGATCGAGAATCTGACGTGCCGGCTCGTGGAGGTGCCCTCAACGCTCGGTAACGAGGAGCCAGCGCAGGTCATCGTTGAGGCGGTGCTTCGGGAACTCGGGCTCACGCCGGCCGACGTGCCGATGGACGCCGAGTTGTTGCGCGACCACCCTCTCGCAGCGCCGTT
The DNA here is from genome assembly GCA_031400835.1 of Actinomycetes bacterium. Classification (GTDB taxonomy): domain Bacteria; phylum Actinomycetota; class Thermoleophilia; order Gaiellales; family Gaiellaceae; genus Gaiella. The sequence goes on from JANNQQ010000254.1 coordinate 20,731, forward strand.
CAGCTGGGACGTGACGGGGAAGCGCAACGTGGCGGCCACCTGGGCGGGTGTCGGCGGGGGCGGTAAGACGCTCGCGCTAAACGGCCATATCGACGTGGTGCCCCCGGGCGCGCCCGAGCTCTGGACGGTCGACCCATTCACCCCGACGCGCGACGGCGAATGGCTCGTCGGACGCGGCGCGGGCGACATGAAATCTGGCGTCGCTGCGATGTTGGGAGCGGTGAAGGCGCTTCGGGGTCTTGGCCTCGCGCCACTCGCCGATGTCCAGCTGCAATCGGTCGTCGAGGAGGAGTGCGGCGGAAACGGTGCTCTGCAGTGCGTGCTCTCGCTTCCGAGCGTCGATGCCTGTGTGATTCCCGAGCCATTCCACGCGCAGATCAGCGTCGCCCAGGTCGGCGTGCTGTGGTTCCAGGTGGAGCTCTCCGGTGTCGCGGTTCACGTCGGTGACGCGGGTGACGGCGTCAACGCGATCGAGGCTGCATACCCCGTGATTGCCCGACTACGGGCTCTCGAGGTCGAGCTCAACGAGAGTCCGCCAGCGCCATTCGACACCGTCGCGCATCCGATCAACCTCAACATTGGCGTCATTCGCGGCGGCGACTGGGCCTCGACGGTCGCAGCTTCGTGCACGCTGTCCTGTCGGCTGGCGGTGTGCCCTGGGCAGTCGGTTGAGATGCTCAAGCAGCGAGTTGAGGAGGCGGTAGCCCATGCGGCGCACGAGCACGCCTGGCTCGCCGAGCACCCGCCGCGCGTCCGCTACGAGGGCTTCGCCGGCAACGGCATTGTGGTGCCGAGTGACTCGCCGATAGTGGTCGCTCTGGCTGCCGCGCATCTCGCTGCGACCGGTGTCGACCCCGCTCGGGTCGTAACCACCGCCACTACCGATGCGAGGGCCTTCGTCGAGTGCGGGATCCCGGCCGTGTGTCTCGGGGCGCAGGCTGAGGCAATGCACGGGGTGAACGAGCGCGTGCACTTCCCGTCTGTCGTCGCGACGGCGCGAACGTTGGCGATCCTCATGAGAGACTGGTGCGGGGTGACTGCGTGAAGGCCAGGACAGTCGCGGTGCTTGGCGCTCTTGGTGCGCTGGCGGCCTCGCTGCGCCGTCGTCGCGAGGTACGTCCCGCGCCGCAGGTGGGGCTGCCGCAGGCTCCTCGCAGCGAGGTTGAGCCCGAGCCGGGGCACGACACCGCTCCTCACCCGCTGGCGGACGCCGAGCCCGTCGAGGTTCTCGACGACGAGCCAACCGGCGCGCACGACAGAGCCGCAAGTGGCGCTGAGACACAAACTTCGGAGCCACAGCCTCCCCTTCCCAAGCGACCGCTCGCAGGCCCCGCCGCGGCGCCATTCGTTGCGGCTCCGCCGCCGGAGGCGGTCGAAGTTCCGCCTGCAGACGTTGATCTGCCCGGTGGTTGGGAGGTCGTCGTGCCCCCGCCTCGTCACTCCGGACGACAGGAACCGCTGCGCGGGATCTCCGAGATTCGACGGTTCTTTCGCACGAACGATGTCCCGATCTGGTTCGTCTCGGCGACCTCGTTCAACCTGCTCGGGATCGACCGGTGGGTCAGGCGCTTCACCTACGTCAACTACTACGACTCATTCCAGGGACACCACCCAAACGTCTTCGTCCCGCAACATCACGAGCAGCCGACGTTCGAGTCGATCGAGGCGATCAACGCCTACCTGCTGTCACACAAGCAGGTCGTTGACCGAATCCACAACGAAGGTGGTGGCAAGGCGCTCTTCCTGATGTTTGACGACAAGGTTGAGCAGCTTGCTCACGACATGGGGCTGGAGGTCGCGTTCCCGACCGCTGCGCTTCGAACGCGGCTCGACTCGAAGATTGAGACCACCCGGCTCGGTAACGAGGCGGGTGTCCCAAGTGTCCCGAATGTTCTTGGCCGTGCTCGCTCGTACGAAGGACTCGTCTCGCTTGCCCGCGGCGCCGATCTCGGTGGCGATCTCGTTGTGCAGACGCCCTACGGCGATTCCGGCCAGACGACGTTCTTCATCTCGTCCCGCGCCGATTGGGATGAGCACTCAGGGAAGCTCGTGGATGAGCATCTCAAGGTGATGAAACGGATCGTGTGTCGTGAGGCGGCGATCGAAGGAGTGGTTACCCGGCATGGCACGCTCGTGGGGCCGCTGATGACCGAGCTGACCGGGTTTCCGGAGCTGACCCCGTACGGCGGCGGATGGTGCGGCAACGATGTCTTTGCCGCCGCCCTGACCGAGGGCCATCGTGTCCAGGCGCGCGAGTACACCAAGCGCATGGGTGAGCGGCTACGACAGGAGGGTTTCCGCGGCTACTTCGAGCTGGACGTGCTTGCAGACATGGGCAATGGCGAGCTGTACCTCGGCGAGCTCAACCCGCGGGTTACTGGCGCTAGTTCGATGACGAATGTCACGGCGGTCGCGTACGGCGACATGCCGCTGTTCCTCTTTCATCTGCTCGAGTTCATGGACGTCGACTACGAGATCGATGTCGAGGCACTCAACGAGGCGTGGTCGAAGCCGAGCGCGATCGACGAGTGGAGCCAGTTCATCCTCAAGGACACCGCGGACAAGGTGGAGCTCATCACCGAGGCCCCGCAGGCCGGGATCTGGCGGCTCGACGAGGCCGCCCACGGCGGAATACGATTCGTCCGCCGCGAGACCGATTGGCACACCGTTGCCGACGAGGCCGAGGCCTTCTATCTGCGGATCGCGCAGGAGGGTGGGTATCGCTATCCGGGGGCCGACCTCGGCATCCTCGTGACGCGAGGGCGCCTACAGAGCGACGATCACGAGCTCACGGAGCGTGCACACACGTGGATTGCGGGGATCAAGAAGCAGTTCTGGACGACGCCGGTCCCCGCAGGGCAGCCGGCTCCGGTTCGAGAGCCCGAGCCGTTCTCGTTCAAGATGCTGTAAGGCGGGCGAGTTCGGTGCGCGGTGCCGGGTGGGCCACGTCCCGGCCGGCCACTCACTTGCCAACATCCCCAGGGCCACCGGCCTCCTCCCCACGAGATCGACTCTAGTCCTCGGTCGAGGCTTGAGCAAGATGTCCTTTGTGCCGATTGTGTGCCGATCTATCCACCGCTCAGCACGGGAAGGCGATTCGCGAATCGGAGGTCGAAGCGCGGTGCACCAGGCAGCTGATCTCATGTAAGGTCACCCTTACATGAACAGTCAGGCAGTTGTACCGCTTCAGTTGCGCCTTGCGGCGGCGCTTGCACACTGTCTGCCGGATTCGCGGCTTGAGCTGACGACCGAGGCGGGTGAGTGTGTCCTCGCGGGTCGCTGCGCGGGGTGTGCGATAAGCCCGTGTCGCCTCTATGTGGCGGTTGCGGCCGCGATGCGAGACGGAACACCCGAGCGGCTGTGCGGCGTGCTCGGTCTTGTTGGCCCTCGCATCGCGGCACGCTTGCTCGTTGATGCCGAGGACGATGTCCACGTTGGCGCGGGCGTCTTTCGCTACGCGAACGCCGACGCTTGGGGTCATGTGTTCGCGACAGGACTGCCGGGAGGGCGCTCCCGTGCGCTGATTCTTGAGCGCAGTGCCGCCGCACTCGATGGGACAGCGGATGACCGAACGGTCGTCGAGCGGGGACGTTGGTACCTCGTCCCGAACGAAGAGATTGCGGTAACGGTGTGCTTCAGTGAGTACCCCATTGAGGTCGCGCAATGTGCTCCTGAAGCAGACGCGCTCGCGCTTGAGGTAGCGGGCGCGTGCATCGTAGAGGAGCTTCTGCGCGATTCCGCTGGTGTAGTCATCTGACCCTGTCCCACGCTTGGAGAAGCGGGTCGGCTACACCGCGATGCGCCGCTCGGGCTCGACTGTCGGCACGGGCTCGACGCTTGCGATTGCCGCGAGAGAGCCAGACCCACGATTCGGGCGGGCGTTGACCCCGAGTATGGTTCGACCGATGAACGTTCTCGTGCTCCAGCACATCGCGTGCGAGCCCCCCGGTGTGTTTGAGGACGTGCTTCTCGAACGTGGAGCCACGATTCACCGGGTCGAGCTCGACGAAGGTGACTCACTGCCGAGCTCGCTCGCCGGTATCGACGCCGTCATCGCGATGGGTGGACCGATGAGCGTGAACGACGAGTCCGATCACCCCTGGCTCGCCGCCGAGAAGCGGTTCATCCGATCCGCGGTCGAGAGCGGCACACCGTTCTGGGGGTCGTGTCTCGGAGTCCAGCTCCTCGCCTCGAGCCTTGGTGCAACGGTGAGAACAGGTGAGAAGCCCGAGGTCGGCGTACTACCCGTGTTCCCGACTGACGCCGCCGCCGACGACCCCGTCTTCGCAAACATCACCTGGCCGCGCCCGACCCTCCAGTGGCATCTCGACACGTTCGAACTGCCCGTCGGAGGCACCCTGCTTGCCACCTCACCCGCATATCCGAACCAGGCGTTTCGTGTCGGCCGCGTCGCGTACGGCGTTCAGTTCCACGTCGAGGTGACCGAGGCGATGGCCGAGGAATGGGCGTGTGTGCCCGAGTACCAGGCGTCGGCTCGCTCGGCGCTTGGTGCCGGCGGGCTCGACGCCCTGCTTGCGGACTACCGCGTTGCCATGCCCGAGATGCTCGAGGATGCGCGCGCAATGTTCGGGCGCTGGGTGGACCTCTGGGCACCGCCACAGGAGGACGCTCAGGCGCGCTAAGTACCCTTCGCCGGTGTGAGCTCGATCGCCCTCACATTCGAGGCATTCGAGGAGCGTGCACCAGGCCCCGCCTGGCAGGCGCTCTTCGAACGACACTGGCCGCGCTATCGCACGTGGTTCCTCTCCGAGGGAGAGGTCGCACGGACGACCTACGTCGAATCGATCCAGGCGCTTCGCATCCACATGCCCGAGCTCGTAGAGACATACGAGACGCTGTGTGCGCTCGCGGGTGGCGGCGATCTCGAGGCGCGGTTCCTCGCGATGTTTGCTCCCCCGTCCTATCTGTCGGGTTGCTCACAGGCTGTCTGGCGCGACCCCGGGACAGGCGCTCCGTTCCTCGTGCGCAACTATGACTACGCGCCAGAACGACTCGAAGGGGCGATCGTCTCCACCGCCTGGGCGGGTAAGAGGATCATTGGCGTGTCGGACTGTGCCTGGGGGCTGCTCGACGGGCTCAACGAGGACGGGCTTGCGGTGTCGCTCGCGTTCGGAGGCCGAGAAGTAGTCGGCGCAGGATTTGGCGTTCCTCTGGTTGTTCGCTACCTCCTTCAGACCTGCGCTTCGACCGAGGAGGCGCGCGTCGTCTTACTTCGACTGCCCTTTCATCTCGCCCATACGCTGACGGTCGTCGACGCCCAGGGTGACACGTGCACTGCGTACCTCTCGCCTGATCGCGACCTCGTGCTCACCGAAGCCCCTGTTGCGACGAACCACCAGGGTGAGGTCGAGTGGACCGAACATGCGCGCGCGACGCTGTCCCTCGAGCGCGAAGGGGCGCTCATGGCTCTTGTCAGCGGCAGCGTCGGCTCCCTCGACGATCTGACCCGCGGATTTCTCGCCTCTCCGCTCTACCTCGACGGTTACGCTCGCAGCATGGGGACGCTTTACACGGTGGCCTACGACGTGCGCGGCGGCCGGGCGACGTACTGCTGGCCGTCGATCACCTGGGAACAGAGCTTCGCTGACTTCCGTCCGGGCGTGAAGACGATCCAGGTCGGGAGTACGGCAGCGGCCTAGCGCATCGCGTGTAAGGACACCCTTACACGAGGAATGAGGTTCATGTACCCTGCGGTGCATGACAACCCGCACCTCACTCCGACACGTCGCCGTGGCTGCCGCGACGCTGGCGGTCGCAGCCACTGCAGCGACCGCGTCGGCGGCGCCGAGCGCGCAGCCGACCCCGAACCTCAAGCCGGTGAAGAGCTATCTCCTCAAGCATACGGCCCTTCTCCAGGGCTTCACGAGAGACTTCCGTGCCGTCGCGAACCGCTATTACGCAGCGGCCGAGGCCAGCGATTTCGACTATGGAAAGCTCTGGGCGGCAAAGCATGCCTCCGTTGCCAAGGACCTCGCACGGGCCAAGGCGTTGTGGGTGAAGGGCAACCCGTTCTACGAGCGCGTCGAGGGAGTTGTCGCTGGTACGCCGTCTCTTGCGGTGTACGACGTGATCCTCGATGCAGGCTCGTCCGCGGCAGAGGATCCCGAGAGCGCCGTGCCCTTCGATCTTCGGCTGCCGAGCGGCAAGGTGCTCCGCAAGCCGGGTAACCTCTACAACCTCACCGAAGGAATGCTCTGGGGCACCCAGCCAGCCCTCGTTGCGAAGAAGGTCGATCTCGACGGCGATGGTCGGCTCGAGTTCGGCGAGGTGCTCCCTGAGGCCAATGTGTTCAAGGCTGCGGCCGATGCCTTTTTCTTGTACGGCGGCAAGCTCGATGCCTCCGCGCGGGCGTGGACACCGACGGCGTCGGATGCCTTTACGGCAGTCGTCGTGATGGTGCCGACGATGAGCGAGTACTTCGGACAATGGAAGGTGTCGCGATTCGTGCTTGGCGACAAAGCCAAGGGCGAGGCGTTCAACGTTGTTTCGCGCCTTTCGGACATCGGTGACATTCTCGGTGGGCTCAGAGTTATCTACGCCGGGATCGGGCCTGCAATCGCCACGGTCGATCCAGAGCAGAGTGCGCAGACCAAGCGTGAGCTCGATGCGCTGTACTCCTACGTCGCGCGGCTCAAGAAGCAGGAGCGTGCGGGCAAGCGCTTCACTCCCCAGCAGGCCGAACTCCTTGGGCGAGAGGCGCAGGAACGGGCAACCGCGATCGCGGGTCAGGTCACGCAGGCAGCCGCGCGACTCAAGGTGAAGATCGCGCAGTAGAGATGAGGCGCGGGTACGTCCTTGGCACGGCGGTGGCGGGGCGCCGGGTGGTCGCCGCCCC